>NZ_JBZUUL010000035.1:0-58147 GCF_058819085.1 Faecalicatena sp. | reverse complement strand
ATTTTAAAATATTACAAAAAAACACAGGGCACGACTTAAACTCATACTCTGTGTTTTTTCTGCTATGCCTCTAATGCCTTAGCTTAATGACATTGCTTTACTCTCTACTCCGTTTTTATCTTTCACTACTGGTTTTACCAAATAATCATAAAATGTAGTTTCACCCATTTTATCTGCTGTTTTTGGAGTATAGTAAACTCTAAATGTTGTATCCTGCGAAACCTTTATTTCCTCCACATTGCTGATTTCTGTTTCCTGCTCTTGACCATTTATTGTTGTGAGCTTTACTACTCTCTTAACATCCCAGTTTGTTGCTTTCGCATAATCATTAATTTTGCCGCCTACTGGAATTGTCAGATTATCTTCTGAATAAATCTCCTCCTGATCCGAATAATTAAAATGCTGAACTTTAATATTTACTTTGTTTGATCCCTCCTGAACAATTACATAAGTTGAAAAGTGCGTGGTATCAAAAGCAATTTCACCGTCATTAGTTATTGTTGCATCCATATCCTCTACTTTTTTCTTTTCATTATCATAATGATATACAGATGCACTATCCTCTTTTGTAATTTCCGGCAGTGTCACCTGGACCTTTACTGTATCTCCAGGTTCGACCTCTTTCCCATTGACCTCAAATCTAATATCAAAGGCTGAGATACTGCTAATCGCTTTCCGTTTTTCAATTGCAGCTTCTTCTACTTTTTTCTCGATCGTTTTTTCAACCTTGACAGGCTCAACCACCAACTCTGCATTTTTAGGAATATCTTCTTCATTTTTCAAAGTAACAAGAACGTTAACATCTTCACTTTTATATTCAAATCTCACCTTATCAGATGCATCATCTTCCTTATTTTCTGTCGTATTCTCTACCACCTCAACTGGCTTCTCTTCCACCAAATAGCATCCATAAACCGTTGACCTTCTTCCTTCCATCACAACCATATCGGCTGTCCCGTCTTCTCTTAAGCTAATCTCTGAAAGGTCATAATCATCAACTGTATCAATGCTCTGGCCTGCATTCTGTAATTCCAGGATCTTATCCGCCCTTTGAGTGATCTTAACAATCTCTGCCTCTCCGTTTCCTGCCGGGGAGTTTGCTTCGTTATAGTAGAACGTGCTCGCTTTCTTTACATCCTTCACCAGGAAATTACTCTGTTCAAAGGTAATTGTGATCTCTTTTCCAGGTTCCACCTGTTCTCCATTGACCTTAAATTTCACATCATACATGAAGAACTCGCCGAGTATTTTATCTTCCGGGATATTCCTGCTCATCAATGCTTTGATCTGCTCTGTTGTATCCGCTGCTACATAACCAACTTCCATGGTAACATCAGATGTATTTGCTTCAAATGTTCCCTCCGGGATATTCGCCTTTACATTACAGATCACAACACCATTTTCATCTGTCATCTGTTGTGTCAATTCCATTGCATCCTGATGAACTTCAGCTTCCTTATCCTCTTCCTTTGTATCTTCTTTTTTCTCTTCCTCAGCCTTCGGCTCTTCTGTTTCCGGTGCAGGCTCTGCCTGATCCTCAGGTGGATTCTGGACCTGCTGATCTTCCGCTTGCTGCCCCTCTTCCGGGGTGGTTCCTTCTGTTCCATCTATATTTTCGGGCTCCTGCGCCTGCTGATCCTGACCGTCGGGAACCTGCTGCTGTTCTTCTCCTGAGGATGCCGCTGACGGATCTGCTGTTCCTTCTGTTGTTCCATCTACTTGACTGGCTATAAGCGGACCGCGGCTATTAAATGCTACTCCAATAAGCAATACTACTACCACGAAAAACGCGAGCCATCTTTTTAACATTTTCATAATGTGTACTCCTCCACTTCCTATTTACACGTTTTTCTCATTCAACTTCAAGGCTCCTATTATTCCGACTTCTGTTCCTTCTCACCCATTGCCCCATCTATCAGCTTTATTAACTCAAGTGCTGACCGAAATGGAATCGTCTCATTCTTATCTACCCAGGTGACCAGACCCTGCCAGCTGCTATGCTGCCGCTGCTGCACTCGGATAATAAAAGTCCCTGCATCGCCATGCTTTTCTAATAATTCTTCGTCTTCCATTACTTTTATCATCCTTTCTCTTTGTCCTTCTTCTTTTTTAGCCGCCCGGAATGACCTCTCTTCAGTTCCCGGAAACGGAAATTTAATCTGATTGAAGAAGTCTTCCATGAAGATTATCATCTCCTCCAGGCTGTATATCTCTTTTGACTCCTTTTGGTATGCATGATATATTCGGCCTTTTGTCATCCCCTGAATGTAAGTGTCTATACAAAGAACGACTCCATTGGGAGTTCCTATATAACATTGATCCTTCTTCATCAATATACTGCTCCTTTTTCTATGCCGTAAATCTTTAGATAGTATTTTTATAATATACATACCTTACCAGTCTGACAGACAAAGAAACAATCAAAAGAAATTTAAAAAAAGGGTTTTTTACATGTTTTTTATTGTTTTTCCTTATTTTGAGTATTTTAAAGGAACAGCCTATCCGGTGATGGCAATTCATCCGGTATAAGCTGTTCCCTGAGTATTTACTATTCAGTTTTTATTTGTAAAAGCTTTCCTGTTGTTTCTCTGTAAAGAACTGCATAGGATCAACCGGAGTTCCATTCTTCTCAACCTGGAAGTGTAAGTGGTTTCCGGTGGACATTCCTGTCGTTCCTGATAAACCGATCTGCTGTCCCTTTTCTACCTTTTGTCCTTCTTCTACAAACAGTTTTTCGTGATGCATATATTTCGTTATAAGTCCTTTGCCATGATCGATTATGATCAGGTTGCCGGCAGTTCCTGCTTCTCCGGCAAACGTAACTGTTCCAGCCGCTGCCGCATAAGTCGGAATATTATATGTCCCTGTTCCAAGATCTATGCCGTTGTGTCCATTTCCTGCGCCTGCAATCGGTTCATCCCTTAAGCCAAAGTTACTTGAAAGAACTGCTCCCGGACACGGATTTACAAATGTTCCGAGAAGATTACTGAACTCACCTAAGGTCATATTATCGAGTCTGTACAGATCATACTCTTCCATCTGTCTAATTAATGACTGACCATATGTCAGACTCGTAGCCCAGCGGCTTCCAATCTTCATTGCAAATGTATTCGCATCCTCAACTCCAAATGTGAGGTCTGCATAAACTTCTTTTAATAATTCTGTACGGTCTTCGATACACTCTGTATAAGTATCGTAGACCCTGAATCCGGAAACGATGGTAAACATCGATCCGTCCTTTGACTGTTCTCCTGTGATCATATCTACGCTTCCTGCCGGACCTGTTCCTTTGATTCCAAACAGGTTATTGTACTGGTATGCAAGATATGATAAGCCTTTTCCATCTTCACCGCCCGGTCCGTAATTACCGAAGCCTGACTCCTGGATGATCTGCGCGATCGTCACAGATGCAGGATAACCAGTCTCATCCTGACACTTCAGCGCCGCAACGATCATTTCCTGTGTGATAAAGGAGGGAAGCCCCACGATGGGAACCGATACGTTATACTTTATTTTTTCGCTGTCATCTAAAAACTTGATTGAAGCACTGTAACTATTGTAAATATTCTCACTATATGTACTTTCACTATAGTTACCATTCTCTTCTGTCCCTGAATCTGCCGGTGTATCAGGTACCGGCTGCTCCTCTTTCGGAGGTGTTATCTGCTCTTTATTAGAATCTGAGCCGCCTGTTTCCTCGCTGTCAGGAGTTTCTGCATCAGGTTTTTCTTCCTCTTCAGGTTTTTCAGGATCTGTATTGTCTCCCGTACTTCCGTCTGGTTTCTCACCCCCTTCAGGTTTTTCTGGGTCTGTATTGTCTCCCGTACTTCCATCCGGCTTTTCACCCTCTTCAGGTTTTTCTGGGTCTGTATTGTCTCCCGTACTTCCGTCTGGCTTTTCACCCTCTTCAGGTTTTTCAGGATCTGTATTGTCTCCCGTACTTCCGTCCGGTTTCTCACCCTCTTCAGGTTTTTCTGGGTCTGTATTGTCTCCCGTACTTCCGTCCGGTTTCTCACCCTCTTCAGGTTTTTCAGAATCCGTATTTTCTCCGGTAGTTCCTCCGGTGTTTCCATCTGGATTCTCACCACTCTCCGGCTTTTGAGCTTCGTTCCCTTCGCCGTTCATATCTTCTGTGGTTGGATCATTTTCCTTATCTGTCAATCCATCCGAGGACTCTTCATTCTGACCGTCCTGCTCACTATTTTCAACCTCTTCTGAATCTTCTGCTTCTGAATCTTGTTCCTCATCCGGCTTTACATTCTCTTCTGAATCCTGCTGATCTGTAATCTCAGTCTGTTCAGATCCAAATGTCATCTGCACCTGTGTTCCTGCTACGCAGACGGTAAGTCCCAGTATAAGTGCTACCTTTTGTAATTTCATAGACGTATCCTCTCCTTATCTGTCTATTCATTCCTTCTGTTGGCTGCCCGGCATGAAAATTCTTTTCTTGATCTTACTGTCTTTGCAGCTTCCTATGTTCTCCCCATTTATTGCACATAAATAACTATATATGTTGATACTTTTTTTCAATATAGTCTTATTCTAACAAATAAAGAGTCAAAGGTGAAGTCAAAAAAGTAGATTTCTAAGGGTTTTTAAAGGTTTTTTTATTGATTTTAATGTATTTCCTTTGATTCTTTTCCATAAACACTCCAGGACTTCCTGATTTTTATATGGTAATTTTAAACAAAGAGCCTTGCGGCTGTATACCTTACCGCAGCGTGTGCATCCCCCGGAAGGTTTTATTTTTCAGAAAATTCCCATATCATAAAAAAATTCCACCTCCTGCCGTACTCTGCAGAAAGTGGAATCATAATTCATATGTAAACTAATTTACAAAATTTGAATCCTTCTCATAGACAACGCTGTTTACATAATACTGTACTCCTGTCCGCTGTCTGCCGATCAAAAAGTTATAATTAATCCGTTTCTGTACGATCGAACAGCATTCCAATGTTGTATTCACCAGTAAAACCAGGTACTGACCTTTACCATAACGATTCACGGCATCTCCCCGGCGTATAGACTTACAAATGGCATCTCCCAGTCTTCCTGCAAGCTGTTCCAATTGCTCACCGTCCTTCATCGGATTGCCTTTGCTGTCAACGATCGTACACAGCATCAGGTAAATGGACTGTCCGCTGCGCTCCGCCATGCGGTTGACCATACGGTAAATCCCCTGGAACACAGGGTAGGAACATACATAACCTCCTCGGATCTCACTTTTGTCTTCGATCAGCTCTTTCTGGATATTATCCAGCAATTCATACGGATGCAGCATCTTATCTCCAAGACGTTCCATGGAATCCATCAATTTCTGTGACGGACGGATGCCCCGTTCCTGAAAATACTTTTCTACCGTATCGGCATACAGGCTGCTTGCTTCCTCATAGCGCCCCATACTGATCAGCGCTTCCATTGTGATACCTTCCCAGTCGGAAAAAGGTGCTGTTGCTGTGGCATAGACTCCTAATTCTTCTAATTGAAGATAATCCTGTTTTTCTCTTAAAATTCTGGCTGCCTCTTCCACACAGGAACAGAACTGTGCCCGGTATCTTCTGGCCTCTGATGCTGCCCATAAAACACCTGCATACATCACGAGAAATTCTCCTGTATAGCAATGACAGGCATCGATCAAAAGCTGAAGCTTGCAGTCTATATCAGTTTCCTCTACTGCACTCTGATATAAACAGTCGAATTCAGATGCATCTTCAATTACAGGGATGTCCTGGGTCCAATAAAATTTTCCTTTTTCCAGTCGGATATAGTTTGTCTCTGGAAGACCTGCATTCCTTAACTTATTTTTTGCGTTATAGATCACGCTCTGCATGGCATGGTGGATGTTCTTGATATCCCGGTCCCCAAAGATCATCTCTTCTAACTCTTCCCTGGGAACACCTTCTGTCCGGTGATGCAGTAATATCTGCATTAAATAGGCAAACTGGGTCTCGCTGACTTTTTTGCCAAGCAGTGAATTTTCCTTGTAAGTAATGGAAAATTTACCGAACATTTTTACATGCACTGCATTGTCTTCCTGATTTTTCAATTGATTTACCATATATCCTTCCCCTTTTTACAGTAAGAAGTCCTATCCAGAAATACAATGTAGACTTAAAGTATTCAAGTCTCTTACAAGATGTAATTTCCAGCGGTACGGCTAAAACTTAATCTTATGCCGCCCTTCTTTTTGTTGATAATGAAATTATTATATTAAATATTTAATTTTTATGCAATATATACTGTATTTTTTTACCAATTACCTCTGTGGCTTTTCGGCACCTCTTCCTTAGCCCGGTTTTTCCTGATTCTACCGGTCTACTTCACTTTTCCAATATAGAACAAGAGTTTTCCCGCAATATCGCGGGTATCGACAGGACCAAATGACCTGGAATCTTCTGATATCTCCCGATTATCTCCCAGGACAAATACCTCTGATTCTCCAACCTCAACAGGATACTTTATATCATCTGACATCCAGATGGTGTCTCCAAGAGCCTCCTTAAACTCTGTTTCTTTTCCATTCACATACAGCTTTCCCGCTTGTATGTTCACGGTATCACCTGATACTGCAACGATCCGCTTAACAAATTCCTCCCCGTCAGGTCTGTTAAGAACAACGATGTCTCCTTTCTTGTACTCTGAGCCCCTGCGCAGATAGATCACTTTATCCTGATCATGCAGAGTAGGATACATGGAGTCCCCTTCTACTGTAGAGATTCCCATAAGGATATAGAAAATGACCACCAAAAGGATGATCAATGCAATGAATTCTGCAGATGTGATCAGCCTTGTGCGGCGTGCCTCTCTTCTTTTTTCTTCCCGAAGCCTTGGGTCTACATCCTCCAGAACCTTTTTTTTGATTGCATCTATCTCCATGAATTTTTCCTCTGTCTATTTTGTTTAATTTTATTATAATGGATTTGATAGATGAAAACAAGCAGTACCTTGATCCGCAGTTTATTGCGTATCCGCCTCTTTTTCGTGTCTTTTTCAGCGGTGATGTTTTTTACAAAAAGGGACACTTTTATGGTATACTTTTTTATATTATATTTTGATAAGGAGCACGAATATGAAGAGATTCAGTGTTTTTAAAGTAATACAGCTGTCCATATTGATCATCATGGGACTGATCAGTATTTTTCTGCTATTAAGACCAGGTGTGAAGCAGTATGTATTTTCTTCTACGCCTGCAACTGTACTCTTTTTTATTGTATGGCTGATCCTGATCGCTGATTTTATTTTTTTATTGGTGGATCTAAAATTGATTTCCTCCATGAAATCTAATTACCATAGTCTTTATGGTGTTGCTTACTCTGATCCGCTTTCGGGTATCCCGAACCGCTTCAGCTGCGACGTTCTGATTGAAAAATACATAGATTCAAAGCTTCCAGATGGTATCGGATGTATTATGATCGATTTTACCAATCTCCCGGATATTAATAATTCATACAGCCATGCGGTAGGTAACAAGACGATCAAGGAATTTTCGGATATTTTATTTTCCTGTTCCCTGTCCTTATGCTTTGTAGGACGCAATGGCGGAAACAAATTCCTTGCTATTTTCGAGGATTGTACGCAGGAGAAAGTAAATTCTTTCCTTCGCAAAGTCAAAGACCGGGTTGCTTACCACAATAAGAAGCAGGATGCTGTCACGATAGATTACAGAGCGGGCTCTGCACTTAATAGCGCGGAACATCTTTCCAGTATTACAGAATTGATCGCACTCGCTAATAAACGGATCTATGAGACATCATAGAAGCAGCTTTATAGAACTTTCACAACCGGGAGGAATCTGGATATATGGTCAGACTGGATTATGAATATCTTACCGGGATCCTTGAAAAGGCCCGGGCAGGAGACGGCAATGCGTTTGCCGAACTTTTTACTGCAACTTATCAAATACAATATCATTTGCTTTATCAAGATACAAAGGATGCACGCCTGGCTCTTGATCTTTTGCTGAAACTGTATATTACCGCGCTCCAGGACATTGATACTCTGGATTCGCCCCGTCATCTTTTGACATGGCTGGATGAAATCCGCTGGAATCTGTGTGAAGGGCAGTGCAGTCATGATGTCAGAAATTCTTCGAAGAACGTTTCAGCTATTCCAAGTCCCTCTTCAAAAGGGTGGCTTGATTCCTTTACAGCAAACCAGGTACTTACCCATGTTATGTCGGTCTGTGGAATCGAAGCCGGTGATGTCCCCGTAGATGTTCTGGAATCCTGGAAGAACTATATCAAACCTGGGATCTATCAGGCCCGCTATGTAGTCCTTGCATTTCTGGCGCTTTTGATCCTTCTGCCTGCTCTTTTTATCAAACCTTCCATCAAAATGGACTGGTCCGGAAAAGATATTTCCGGCAACGCTGAATATACGATCCACATTAGCAGCCTGTTACCTGTACACACAGTTCATGCTGAATTGAACGGGGTTTCCCTGCACCTGGATAAAATGGGATTTCGGGAATATAACGCAGTCATCCCGGAGAATGGAAAGCTGGTGATCTCCGCAGAGTCACTCAATGGGCAGATCCGCTCCAGAAGTTATGACCTGTGTCCTTATGACACAGAAGCGCCTGTACTTGAGGTAGAAGATAGAAGAGGAGAGAAGGTCTATCTGACGGTACATGAGACCTATTCCGGGATTGATTATGAAAAAATCACCGGACTGAGACCTGTATCTTATGACGCACAGAGCGGGGTACTTGTGTTTATGATTCCAGAGACGGAAACTGAAGTTACAATACCGGATTACGCAGGAAATGAACTGAAGGTAGTCGTGAGGCCGTAGTGAAAGATGGTGATTGCCACTTAAACTAATGCAGGAGAGTAGTTATTATAGTACTGTTAGATTGAAAAAAAGTTGAAAACTGGATATGATATCTTTGTACCCTGTTTTTAATTACCTGCTGATATGAGGATCTCAATATGATAAAACAACTAATTGCAGAAGCACCCTATTCAGGAGTGTGATATTAACGCTATCGGATCTGTCCGCCGTAATCCTGTTATAGCGGATCTGTTTCATCGTATGAAATTTATGGAACGAAGGGGCAGTGGTCTTACAAAGTTCTTATAGGAATTACCAGCCGCTCTTATTTTAGGAAAGCATATATAAAACCTCTATTGGAATCCGGTCGGCTTAAAATGCTTATCCCAGATAAGCCAAACTCTAAAAATCAAAAATATATCAAAGCATAACTGCATAGAATATTTAATCTAAAACTGGGTATTTCATCATTTATCATTTCGATGAAATACCCAGTTTTACATATTATATGATTTCTATATCATACATTATTCTGCAGCTTTTGCTGCAGACCCGCCCGAAGGGCATGTATTACGGGATGCCCTTTGGGTATACTTTTTTCTAACTCTCTGTTGTTGTCTCTTCGTCCTCATCTTCAGATATCTCGACCTCTTCGCCGTCGATCTCCGCCGATGCTTTTCTTACCTTTGCAACGCTTGCGACCTTCTCGCCTTCCGGCAGATTAATCAGCTTCACGCCTGAAGTGACACGCCCAAGCAGTGAGATATCAGCACACTGCATTCTTATGATGATTCCTTCTGTATTGATGATCATGATTTCATTATCTTCATCAACAGCCTTCATTCCGACTACATTTCCGGTCTTCTCGGTGATCTTATAGCACTTCACACCTTTACCGCCGCGATTCTGTACAGTAAATTCATCCATCTTAGTACGTTTACCCATACCCTTTTCAGAAACGATCAGGAGGTCTTCACCCTGGATACTGATCTGCATTGCGATGACTTCATCCCTATCGCTTAGGTTCATGCCGCGGACTCCCATAGAAGTTCTTCCGGTTGCCCTGACATCCTGTTCGTTAAACCGGATACACTGTCCATACTTTGTAACCAGGATAACATCCTCTTTATTGTCTGTGATCTTAACTTCGATCAGCTTATCATCTTCACGAAGTGTGATTGCTGCAAGTCCGGTCTTTCTGACATTTGCATAATCTCTAATCGGTGTCTTCTTTACAAGACCTTTTTCCGTTGCCATGAACAGATATTTACCGTCTTCATATTCCTGGATCGGGATCATCGCCGTGATTTTTTCATCCGGCATCAACTGAAGTAGATTGATGATCGCTGTTCCTCTGGCAGTCCTGCTTGCTTCCGGAATCTCGTACGCCTTCATGCGGTATACACGCCCTGTATTTGTAAAGAACATAATATAGTGATGAGTCGATGTGATAAACAGCTCTTCAATATAATCATCTTCCAGAGTCTGCATGCCCTTGATTCCCTTGCCGCCGCGGTTCTGGCTCTTGAAGGTATCTACAGTCATACGTTTGATATATCCAAGCTTTGTCATCGTGATCACAACATTTTCTCTTGGGATCAGGTCTTCCATGGAGATGTCAAATTCATCAAATCCGATGGAGGTTCTTCTGTCATCACCATATTTCTCTGCAATGATCATGATTTCTTCTTTAATGACACCGAGGAGAAGCTTTCTGTCAGCCAGGATTGCTTTCAACTCATCGATCTTCTTCATCAGCTCTGCATACTCGGCTTCCAGTTTTTCCCGCTCCAAGCCTGTCAGTGCACGCAGACGCATATCTACGATCGCCTGGGCCTGTACTTCTGACAGATCGAATCTTGCCATTAACTCTTCCTTGGCAGTCTGTACATTCTTTGATCCCCGGATGATCTTTATTACCTCATCAATATTATCCAGTGCGATCAGTAACCCCTTTAAAATATGTGCTCGCTCTTCAGCTTTATTCAGTTCATACTTCGTCCGTCTGGTTACCACATCTTCCTGATGCTTTAAGTAATGCTTCAGCATATCCAGGATATTCATGACTCTTGGTTCATTATTGACCAGCGCAAGCATAATCACACCGAATGTATCCTGAAGCTGGGTGTGCTTATACAACTGATTCAGGATGACATTTGGATTCACATCACGGCGAAGTTCAATGCAGATTCTCATTCCTTCGCGGTTGGACTGGTCTGCCAGGTCAGTGATACCATCAATTTTCTTGTCTCTGACTAATTCTGCTATCTTTTCGATCAGTCTGGCTTTATTGACCATATATGGCAGTTCCGTTACAATGATCCTGTTCTTTCCATTTGCCATAGGTTCAATATTCGTGATCGCACGGACTCTGATTTTTCCGCGTCCTGTCCGGTATGCTTCTTCGATTCCTCTTGTACCCAGGATTTCTGCACCTGTCGGAAAATCTGGCCCTTTGACGATCTTTAAGATGTCTTCAATAGGTGTCTCTCCGTTCTCGTCGATCTGGTCATCGATGATCTTTACCACCGCATTGATGACCTCCCGCAGATTGTGTGGAGGGATATTCGTTGCCATACCAACAGCGATACCAGAGGTACCGTTTACAAGCAGATTTGGAAATCTTGATGGGAGAACAGTAGGTTCTTTTTCTGTCTCATCAAAGTTCGGTGCAAAATCAACGGTATCCTTGTTGATGTCTGCTGTCATCTCCATAGATATCTTGCTGAGACGTGCCTCAGTATAACGCATGGCTGCGGCGCCGTCACCATCCACGGAACCAAAGTTCCCGTGACCGTCAACTAACGGATATCTGGTGGACCACTCCTGTGCCAGATTTACTAATGCACCATAGATGGAGCTGTCACCATGAGGATGATATTTACCCATTGTATCACCGACGATACGCGCACACTTACGATGCGGCTTGTCAGGACCGTTATTCAGCTCGATCATGGAGTAGAGGATCCTTCTTTGTACCGGCTTTAATCCATCCCTGACATCTGGAAGTGCACGGGATGCGATAACGCTCATGGCATAGTCGATGTAGGAAGTCTCCATGGTTTTCTTTAGATCTACTTCATGGACTTTATCAAAAATATTATCTTCCATTTTTATATCCTTTCCTGTTTCTTGAGGTTATTATTTCACAGTATTTATCATGGCCGGCGGCCTGAAAGGTAAGCTCTCCTGCCGTCCGGCACTATGTCTGCTAAATATCAAGATTCTTAACATATTTCGCATTTTCTTCGATGAACTCACGCCTTGGCTCTACCTTATCACCCATCAGGGTCGTAAAAGTCAGGTCAAGTTCTGAAGAGGTCTCTTCATCCATGGTTACGCGAAGCAGCACCCTGTGTTCCGGGTCCATGGTTGTATCCCACAGCTGCTCGGCATCCATCTCTCCAAGACCTTTATAACGCTGGATCTTGTTATTGCCGTCTCTTCCGACTTCAGTCAGGATCTGGTTCAGCTCTTCATCGCTGTATGCATACCAGACCTTTTTGTTCTTCTCCAGCTTGTACAGCGGCGGCTGTGCCAGATATACATACCCGTCTTTGATCAGATCCGGCATAAAACGGTATAAAAATGTTAATAATAGGGTACTGATATGAGCCCCGTCAACGTCGGCATCGGTCATGATGATGATCTTATGATATCTCAATTTAGAAATATCAAAATCGTCATGGATTCCCGTACCAAATGCAGTGATCATCGCTTTGATCTCCGCATTTCCATAAATCTTATCCAGCCTTGCTTTTTCTACATTCAGGATCTTACCACGAAGAGGCAGGATAGCCTGTGTCGCACGGTCTCTGGCTGTCTTTGCAGAACCGCCGGCGGAATCTCCCTCAACGATGTAGATCTCGCAGTTTTTTGGATCCTTGTCAGAACAGTCAGCAAGCTTGCCCGGAAGAGACATCCCCTCCAATGCAGATTTTCTTCTGGTCAGATCCCTTGCCTTTCTTGCGGCCTCTCTTGCACGCTGTGCCATCACAGACTTTTCAACCACCATTTTTCCGACATTTGGATTCTGCTCCAGGAAAATCTCCAGCTGGCTGCTCACGATACTGTCAACTGCGCCCCTGGCCTCACTGTTACCTAATTTCTGCTTTGTCTGTCCTTCAAACTGCGGGTCCTCGATCTTCACACTGATGATCGCAGTCAGACCTTCTCTGATATCTTCACCGGAAAGATTGGGTTCGTTGTCTTTGAGCAGCTTATTCTTTCTGGCATAATCGTTAAATGTTTTCGTCAGGGCATTACGGAATCCGACGATATGGGTTCCCCCTTCAGGTGTCGTGATATTATTTACAAATCCATAAGTATTGTCACTGTAGGAATCATTGTGCTGCATAGCAACCTCTACTGCCACGCCGTCCTTGAGGCCTTCGCAGTAAATAATCTGTTCATACAGTGCCGTCTTGCTCTTATTCAGGTAAGTAACAAATTCCTTGATCCCGCCCTCGTAATGGAAAGTGCGCTCCTTCGGCTCTTCTTCCCTGTCATCACGTAAAACGATCTTTAAATTTCTTGTCAGGAATGCCATCTCACGAAAACGCTGTTTTAAAGTATCATAGTCGAAAATAGTTTCTTCAAAGATCTCATCATCCGGCAGGAAGGTAACCTTGGTTCCAGTCTTGTCCGGCTCACATTCTCCGATCACGTTCAACTTCTGTACTACCTTACCCCGCTCATAGCGCTGTTTATAAATCTTGCCTTCGTTATATATCTCAACCTCCAGCCATTGTGAAAGCGCGTTTACGACTGAAGCGCCTACACCGTGCAGACCGCCGGATACCTTGTATCCCCCGCCGCCAAACTTTCCTCCGGCATGGAGAATCGTAAATACAACCTCTACTGCAGGAAGCCCTGCTTTATGGTTCAATCCCACAGGAATACCACGTCCATTATCAATGACTGTTACTGAATTGTCTTCATTTATGCTCACAAAAATCGTATCACAATAACCGGCCAACGCTTCGTCTACCGCATTGTCCACGATCTCATATACCAGATGGTGAAGTCCCCTTGCAGAAGTGCTGCCGATGTACATACCCGGCCGTTTTCTGACCGCTTCCAGTCCTTCTAATATTTGGATTTGATCTGCTCCATATTCGGCGTCAAATTCTGTACCTGTTGCACCCATTTAAAAACCTCCTAATTTTCTTTTGCTACGTGTCCATTTTTTACATGGAATATTTTATTAATAGAAAATCGATGATTCACAAACTCATCTAATCCAGTACATGTAATGACTGTCTGTATATCATGAATACTATCCAGTAAATAGTTTTGCCTGTGTTTGTCCAGTTCAGACAATACGTCATCTAATAATAATACCGGTGTATCACTGATCAGGGACCTGACCAATTCGATCTCAGAGAGCTTCAGTGAGAGAGCAGCGGTGCGCTGCTGACCCTGGGAACCGAATTTTCGGATATCCAGGTCTCCGGCCATAAAGCACAGGTCATCCCTGTGAGGACCGACTGAAGTGCTCTTCAGTCGTAGATCCCTCTCTCTGTTTTTCTTTAAAGCCTGCTCCAGCGTCATGTTTCCGATGCTGGTCTCATAAGTGAGGCTGATTTTCTCCCTGCCCCCCGTCAGCTTATAGTGGATATCGGCGATGATCTCATTAACCTCTTCTACAAACTTCTTTCTGCCTTCCATCACTTTTGTCCCATACTCAACTAATTGCATATCCCAGATATCCAATGTTTCTACCAGATGATCCTGTCTGTATATATCTTTGAGTAAGGAATTTCTTTGATTAATGACTCGATTATAGTTAGAAAGGTTGCTGAGATATACCTTATCCAGCTGGGATAATTCCAAATCGATGAATCTTCTTCTGCCTGATGGGCCTTCTTTGATGATATTTAAGTCCTCCGGCGAGAAAAATACAAAATGGATGATCCCGAATAACTCACTTGCTTTTCGGATTGGAATCTTGTTGATCGCGATTCCCTTCGGACTGTTTTTCTTCAGATGCATGTCGATCTGGAACTCGATGCCCCTCTTTACGACCACCGTCTCCAGATGTGCTTCGTCACAGCCAAACCGGACCAAATCCCTATCCTTTGTACCACGGTGGGACTTGGTCGTGCCTGACAGATAAAGCGCCTCAAGAATATTTGTCTTCCCCTGCGCATTGTCGCCGTATAGTATATTCGTCTTAGGGTCAAAGGTCAAATCTAACAATTCATAATTCCTGTAATTCTTTAGCTTTAAAGATTTGATTACCATTGATGTTTCCTCAAGTATGTCACTATTTTACACTTTTTCAGACTATTTTTCAATTTTTATTTCCTGTCCGTCAAATTGAACGACATCTCCGCCGTACAATTTGCGTCCTCTTCTTGTATCAGTCTCGCCATTCACCTGGACCATACCATCCAGGATGACCTCCTTTGCTTCTACGCCTGAATCCACCAGGCCGGCGGCTTTCAGTGCCTGTCCCAGCTTGATAAATTCATCTTCAGCACGCAGCTTTATAATTTCCATAGTGTTCCTCTTTTCTTATTTTTCACTTCAAAAATATGCCTTCTCTTCAGGCGCACATCGCTTGCGGCCCCTGCCCGGACTTCAGTCTTTGGCTTATGCTACAGCATTAAAGTTTACCGGAAGGATCAGGTAAATATAGCTCTGGTTCTCGTCCTTGATGAAGCAAGGTGCCTTCGCATTCATGAAATACAGATCCACCTCTTCATCGTCAATGACACGAAGTGCATCGATGAGGAACTTCGGGTTAAATCCAATCAGCAGATCCTTACCTTCCTTGGTGATAAAGATCTCCTCATCCATGGAACCGATCTGAGATTTGATCTTAAGCTCCATGGAACCGTCTCTGATATCGATGATGATCGGTTTCTTATCCCCTTCTTTGATCAGGAGGGTCGCTCTGTCGATACAATTCAATAATTCTTTCTTGTTGATCCTTACTTTTGTCTCATAATCGCTGGAAAGCATCTGATCGATCTTGAAGTAATCGCCTTCGATCAGACGGGATACTACGACTGTCCTGTCAAATTCGAAGACAATATGATTCCTTGTAAACGAAATATCGACTTCAGCATCTGCTTCTCCGCCAATGATCTTACTGATCTCCTGAAGAGTCTTTCCTGGCACGATCACTTTCTTCGGAGCATAAGATTCCTTCAGTTCGATCTTGCGGATAGAGATTCTGTGTCCATCCAGAGAGACCACCTTTAGAATATTTTCCTCGATCTCAAAAAGTTCACCTGTCATCATCTTGTTGGTATCGTTATCTGCGATTGAAAAAATAGTCTGGCGGATCACTTCCTTCAGCGTAAACTCTGAAACAGTAATATAATCTTCTTTCTCTACAACCGGGAGATAAGAGAAATCTTCTCCTGACTGTGCAGCAATATTAAACTTAGCCTTTTCACAGGTGATCAATGTCTGATTATCTGAATCAGTTTCAATGATGACTTCACTGTCTGGAAGCTTTCTAACGATCTCGGAGAAGATTCTCGCATTCAATGCAATAATACCTCTCTCAACGATCTCCCCTTCAATGCGTGTCTCGATTCCAAGTTCCATATCATTTGCTGTCAGTTTAATAACATCCGTAGATGCGTCAACTAAAATACATTCTAAGATTGGCATTGTTGTTTTTGAAGGCACAGCCTTAGAAACAATACTAACACCTTTTACGAGGTTTGATTTAGAACAAATGATTTTCATATGTCGATAACTCCTTTCAATGTGCGGTGAGTGGATATCTTTCCGACCGCGCTTTTTTTTGATTAATTATATAAATCTGCTCCGCCTTCTTAGCCTTAGGGGCTGTGGAAAAGATGATAAGTGGTTCCAGCCCTTGATTTTAAAGGGTTTGTCCATACTGATAACTCTGTAGAATAATGCTGTATGGACATGGGATAATAGGTGGATAATCTGAACCTCGAAAAGTCACTTTTTAATTATCAACCTAACAATCCACAGGGTTTTAACAGGGTTTTAACAGGGTTATCCCAGCCTTATCCACATGTCTGAAGGAAAAAAGTCTGAAGTCCTTCAGACCTTAGAATCAGAGGCTTAGGCTGTATTTTAAGGCTTTGTCATATGTCCTTAATAACACCGGATTGTGGAAAAGTAACCCTATCAGCCGAAGCTTAAATAGGGTTGATTTTCTTCTTAATGATATTCACTGTGTTATTGAGGGCTTCATCTATTGTGATTTCATGTTCTATCTTCTTAACACCATGACTGACTGAGGCGTGGTCTTTGCCTCCAAGTATAATTCCCACCGTTTTTAATGGAGTGTCAGTCATTGCACGGCACAGGTACATAACGATCTGCCTCGGCAGAACGATCTCCGCATTCCGTTTTTTGCCCTTGAGCTCTGCTATCGGTATATTGAAATGTTCGGAAACAACGTCGATGATCAGTTCCGGTGTAATGACTCTGTTATCATCCGGGGAAATCATATCCTTTAATGCTTCCGCAGCGAGCGGAATGTCAATCGGTTTTTTCTCCAGATTGGAAAGTGCGATTAATTTATTAAGGGAGCCTTCCAGCTCTCGGATATTGGATTTGATGTTATTCGCTATATATTGAAGAACTTCGTCCGGGATATGATACCTTTCGAGCCCGTCCAACTCTTCTTTCTTACGAAGGATCGCCATTCTTGTCTCATAATCAGGAGAGGAGATATCTGCGATCAGTCCCCACTCAAACCGTGTGCGCAGCCTTGCCTCCAGAGTCTCGATATCCTTCGGAGGCTTATCACTGGATATGATGATCTGCTTTCCTGAAACATGAAGATGGTTGAATGTGTGGAAGAATTCTTCCTGGGTACTTTCCTTACCTATAATAAACTGGATATCATCGATCAGAAGGACATCGTTGTTTCTGTACTTCTCACGAAAAGTAGTCATTGCCAGTTCATTCCCATTCTTACCAACCTTCAGAGCATCGATCAGCTCATTGGTAAATGTCTCACTTGTAACATAAAGTACTTTCTTGGATGGATCATTCTCTAATATGAAGTGTGCGATTGAATGCATAAGGTGTGTTTTGCCAAGTCCAACACCTCCATAAATAAAAAGCGGATTGTAAATCTCACCCGGAGATTCTGCAACCGCAAGGGAAGCAGCATGGGCAAAGTTATTATTGCTGCCCACCACAAAAGTATCAAATGTATACTTCGAATTCAAATTTGCATTCTCGAAGAGTGCATTTGATTTTTGCTTCTTAACGACATTATCCTTTTTTTCCTGGATGATCACATTATCTTCTGTAACAAAGGAAATCTCATATTCCTTTCCTGTCACCTCAGCGATGCATACTTTAAAAGGAAGCATATACTTTTCTTCGATATGCTCCAGACTTGCTTTCAGCTTTACAAGAATATATACAGTGTCATCGGTCACTTCATATACGGTAAGTGGTGCAATCCACGTATTGTATGAAATATTTGATGAGCAATATTCTAACTTCATTTTATTTAGGATCTGCTCCCAATTTTCTTCTACAATGTTCATCGATAAGTACTCCTAATCAATATAATAGAGAGCTATTTAGGCAAAAACTCTCCATTACATTTTACATCAAAAAGGTATCAGAAGCAATCAGAAATGCTGTGTATAACTTTTATGAACAAAATCAACGTAGATAAAATATGGGCCAGAAGTGAAAAAATAATTTTAATCTACACGTTATACAGTAGTTATCAAGTAGTTATCCACATTTTATCCACAATAATCCACACTGTCAAACTTAAATGTGAATAACCCTAAAAGTAAAATGTGGATTCTGTTGATAACGAAACTTTATGGTTTCTTAACCTCTTCGAAGAAACAGCGGAGAGAGCCTTCAATATTTGCTTTGACGCACTTGAGATTTAAGATTTCAAAGAAATGTTACTGTTAATATGCATGTGGAAAACCTGTATAAAGGTTATTTTAGGTTGAATTTAATAGTTTTATTAGTATTTATCAATTGAAATTTTTAAGGCAGCATGCTATAGTAAATTCACTCGTGGAAAATCTATTCACGAAAGCAGCAAATCAAGAGTAATATCATCATTTGGCCTGGGCGGCCATCTGAAGAGGAGAATCTCCTGAAGTTACCAAGTTTATTAGCTTAGTTATTTTAGAATCAGTTTATTAACAAAAGAATAAGTTCCATTTTATAGACAAGTTTAAAGATGATAGTAGTATGAAATAAATATCTTTATATCGTGTATATCACGGGGGGACTTGAACAAACCAGCTGTTTTTTTTATACTAAAGGTATCAGAATCGAGAAATAACAGATGTTATCAAGGCATAACTCCCAGATTATCTTAATTGGAGCTTACCAGAAGAGGAGGATGCCTATGGAAGCAAAAGAAAACAAGAGTTACAAAAACAGCATGTTTGTAGATTTATTTTTTGAGGACGAGTCAGCAGAGAAGAATGACATTGCACTTTATAATGCTTTGCATGAAGAAGCTTTACCAGAAGGAACAAAGATACAGAAGATCCGGGTGGATGATGTCCTTTATATGAATTTTAAGAATGATATATCGTTTGGAATAGGCGGAAAGATCATGGTGTTTGGAGAACACCAGTCAACGATCAATGAGAACATGCCTCTTAGAAGTTTAATGTACATAGGGCGTGCCTATGAACAATTGGTTCCGATCCGTGACAGATATAAGAAAAAGTTAGTGCCGTTACCAAAACCAGAGTTTTATACGTTTTATAATGGATCAGAACACTGGACAAAGGAAAAAATACTGAAACTTTCAGACGCATATGAAGTACAGGATGAAGATTCTATGTTAGAATTACAAGTGAAGGTAATCAATATAAATCCAGAGGAAAAACATGAATTGCTGGAAAAATGTCCTGTATTAAAGGAATATGGTCTGTTTGTAGAAATGGTAAGAAGGTTTCAGGAAGCAGGAGATTCAGAATCCTTTAAACATGCGGTAGAAGAATGTATAAAACAAGGGATTCTGAAGGAATACCTGGAAAAGAAAGGCAGTGAGGTGGTAAATATGCTGATAGCTGAGTATGATTACGATATGGATATTGAAGTACAGAGGGAAGAGGCATATGCGGAAGGGGTAGAAAAGGGCAGAGAGCAGATATTAATAGAACAGGTGAGAAAAAAGCTTTCAAAAGGTCAGAAGCCAAAAGAGATAGCAGATGCATTAGAAGAATCCCTCGAAGAAATTGAAAGAATTATAAGCTTAATAGACCTGCAGGAATAGACCGGTACGGCAATGATCCGGCTGCAGATTAAAAAATAAGCAGCCTGTCAGGCCTACTATACTGAAGGAAGCTGTTATAAAAAGCGTGGGAAAAACAGAAAAATCCCAGGAATAGCTTGACTTACAGCTATTTTTTGAATATAATTAAGAGCAGTGTCTTTCTGCCTGCTATAATAGTAGAAAGATTTCAAAAATTGAGAATCACTGTAAATACTTTAGAATAAGTATCTCAACCAAAGGGAGGTGTATTGATAATGAAAATGACATTTCAGCCGAAAAAAAGACAGAGATCAAAAGTTCATGGCTTTAGAGCAAGAATGAGCACTCCAGGCGGAAGAAAAGTTTTAGCTGCCAGAAGAGCAAAAGGAAGAAAACAGTTATCAGCTTAGGCCGCATATATGTGGCCTTTTCTTCTATTTATAAAAGGAAAAGTGCGGTAAAAAGAATGAAGTTTTCGGAATCTTTGAAGAAGAATAAAGATTTTCAAATTGTGTATAAAAATGGGAATTCCTACGCTAACAAGTATCTTGTTATGTACGTGAGGGAGAATGGGACGGAAAGGAACAGACTTGGTATTTCCGTAAGTAAGAAAGTTGGAAACAGTGTTGTAAGGCACCACCTTACGAGACTGCTCAGAGAGAGTTATCGACTTCAAGAAGCACATTTCAAAAGTGGGGTTGATATAATTGTAATTGCGAGAGTGAGTGCAAAAGATAAAGGGTACCATGATATTGAGAGTGCACTCATCCACTTGGGAAAGCTTCATGAGATATATACTTAACGATCAGTAAGAGCGTTTACAAAAAGAAAGTCATACTTATTGGAGATTAGTAGTTCAATAAGTATAAGCAAAAGGAGGGATGCAGATGAAGTATATTTTAATAGGACTGATCCGGTTCTATCAAAAGTATTTGTCCGGATTAAAGACAAGGTATCATTGTATATATACGCCGACCTGTTCACAATACGGAATCGAAGCGATTCAAAAGTATGGTGCGATCAAGGGCGGTGCCTTAACGGTCTGGAGAATTCTGCGCTGTAATCCTTTTGCAAAAGGCGGATATGATCCGGTACCTTAAGGAGGATAAGAGATGTATGGAATTTTAGCTGCAGGATATGCAGACTGGCCGATTATTCATCAGATTTCCTGGCTGCTTGGAAAAGTGATGAACGGAATTTATAATGTAATGGATGGTGTATTTGGTGTACAGAACATAGGTGTCTGTATCATCATCTTTACGATCATCGTATACACATTGATGATTCCACTGACAATTAAACAGCAGAAGTGGTCAAAGATGTCTTCTGTTATGAACCCTGAGATTCAGAAGATCCAGAAGAAGTATGCGAATAAAAAAGATCAGGCTTCTATGCTAAAGCAGCAGGAAGAGCTTCAGACTGTATATGAGAAATATGGAACTTCACCTACAGGCGGATGTCTGCCGATGTTAATTCAGATGCCTGTACTTTTTGCACTGTATCCGGTCATCCAGAATATCCCTAATTATGTACAGGGTGTTAAGAATGTATATATGCCGGTGGTTAACCAGATCATGGCTGCCGATGGCTTCCAGAAAATCATGGAAAAAATCGGTGAAGCAAAGCCAGTACTTATGAGTGCTAAGTCATATGACTACTCACAGGCGGATACACTTGTAAATGTATTATATAAATTCCAGGATTCCACATGGAATACACTGGTAGATAAGATTCCTTCACTGCAGGATATTGTTGAGACCACAACTCAGACAATGGGACATTTGAACAGCTTCCTTGGAATCAACATTGGTGAAGCACCATTTACAATGTTAATGGCTGCAGTAAAAGATTTTTCAATCCTTGGAATTATCATGGCTGCGATCATTCCTGTTATGGCAGGTCTTACACAGTTCATCAGTGTGAAGTTACAGCCGCAGCCGGAAGTTGACCCAAGCAACCAGATGGCAAACTCCATGAAGACAATGACATATACGATGCCGTTGTTCTCCGTATTCATGGGATTCACTCTCCCGGCAGGTCTTGGTCTTTACTGGGCGATCAGTGCTGTTGTAAGATGTGTGCAGCAGTTAGGAATCAATAAGTACCTCAGCAAGAAGTCTACAGAGGAGCTGATTGCAGAAAACCAGAAAAAGGCAGCTAAGAAGCGCGAGAAAAAAGGTGCCTCTGCACAGGCAATTAACAAAATGGCGACAACAAGTACCAGAAATGTAGAAGATAAGAGAAAATCTAAGATTTCTGATAAAGAAAGAGAAGAGCGTCTTGAAAAGGCAGCTCAGCAGACAAAGAATGCGAAGCCGGGAAGCCTTTCATCAAAGGCAAATCTGGTAAGCAGATTTAACAGCGGACAAAGTACATCCCTAAAGGATGACGATAAATAGGGTAGAATCGTAGAAAGGAAGGATTCAGGATGAACGGTAGTATCAGAGTATCTGCAAAAACAGTGGATGACGCAATTACGGAAGCATTGATTCAGTTAGGCGTTACCAGTGACAGATTAGATTATGAAGTCATTGAAAAAGGAAGTGCCGGATTCCTTGGTATAGGCGTAAAACAGGCAGTGATCGAAGCAAGAAGAAAGCCTGAACCTGTAGTAGAAGAGCCGGAGATAAAAGCAGAAGTGAAGACTGAAGTCAAAGCGGAAGCAAAGCCGGTAGAGAAGAAGGCTCCAGTTAAGGATATCAAGAAAAAAGAACATGTAAAGAAAGATGAACATGTAAAAAAAGAAGTAAAAGAAGACCGCAGGGAAGATGTTCAGCCGACCGTAAAGCGTGAGTCTGAGCTTGCAGAAGTAAAAGATGAAACTAAGAAAGCCGTTGAATCCTTCTTGAATGATACATTAAAAGCAATGGGCATGACTGTGGAGTTGATTTCAGATATTGATGCGGACGGAGCATTGAGCGTTGAGATGAAGGGTGATAATATGGGCATTCTGATCGGAAAGCGCGGCCAGACATTAGACTCCCTACAGTATCTGGCAAACAGAGTTGCAAACAAGCACCAGGACGGATATGTACGTGTGAAGCTTGATACAGAGAACTACCGTGCCAGAAGAGAAGAGACACTTAAGAATCTGGCAAAGAACATTGCTTATAAGGTAAAACGTTCAAAGAGAGCGGTATCCTTAGAACCAATGAACCCTTATGAGAGAAGGATCATCCATGCAGCACTGCAGTCTGATCCTTATGTAACTACTCATAGTGAAGGGGACGAGCCTTACAGGAAGGTCGTTGTTACATTAAAAAAGTAATGAGATCAAAGAGTTTATTACAGTCAGACAAGTATTAAAGTAGGAATAGAATTGAAGCGAAAGAGGACGTTTCCGCTTCACGGATGCTTTCGTGAAGTTGTGAAACGTCTTTTTTTAAAACCGGCAGGAGGCAGCTATGAAAAAGGATACAATTGCCGCTATTTCCACAGGTATGACGAATTCAGGAATTGGAATCGTGCGTATCAGCGGAGATGAGGCATTTCATGTGATAGATAAGATTTACCGGGGAAAAGATCAGCTAAGGGAAGCCAAGTCACATACGATTCATTATGGATATATTAGAGACGGTGAGGAAACGATCGATGAAGTTCTGGTTATGCTGATGCGTTCCCCCAGGACATTTACCGGTGAAGATACGGTTGAGATCAATTGTCATGGCGGGACATATGTGGTGAAGCGGGTATTGGAAACGGTGATCAAAAATGGAGCAAGACCTGCAGAGCCAGGAGAATTTACAAAGAGGGCATTTTTAAATGGAAAAATGGATCTGTCGCAGGCAGAGGCCGTGATCGATGTGATTACATCTAAAAGTGAATATGCCCTTCAGAGTTCTATCAGCCAGTTAAAGGGAAGTGTAAAGAAAAAGATTGAAGATATCAGACAGCAGATCATCTACCACACGGCCTTCATCGAGACTGCTTTAGATGATCCTGAGCATATTGATATCGATGGATACGGCGATGAATTAAAAGGAATCGTAGAGGATCTGCTGGATGAGATCAGGCAGCTGATCGATTCCTCGGACAGCGGAAGGATCATGAAGGAAGGAATCCAGACCGTGATCGTAGGCAAACCCAATGCCGGAAAATCCTCTCTTCTGAATGTCCTGGCAGGAAAGGACCGTGCAATTGTGACCGATATCGAGGGGACTACACGAGATATCCTGGAAGAGCAGATACGGTTAAAAGGTCTGACTTTAAATATGGTAGATACTGCAGGGATCAGAAATACCGATGATATCATAGAAAAAATCGGAGTCGATAAGGCAAAAGACTATATAAAGAATTCTGATCTGGTGATCTATGTGGTAGATGCTTCAAGGCCTTTGGACAGCAATGATAAAGAGATCATGACTCTTCTGGAGGGAAGAAAAGTGATTGTCCTGCTCAATAAATCCGACCTCAGTACAGTGATCACAAAAGAGAATCTGAAGGAAACATTTCAGTGTTTATCAGAAAACAGCGGAGATTCTTTGGAAATACCAATGATAGAGATTTCGGCAAAGGAAGAGCAGGGATTAAGTGAATTTGAGGCTGTTCTAAATGAAATGTTCCTGCATGGAGAGGTTTCCTTTAATGACGAGGTCTATATTACAAATATCAGACATAAAGCTGCCTTATCAGATGCTTATGAAAGCCTTGGGAAGGTAGTGGAGAGTATAGAGAACCAAATGCCGGAGGATTTCTTTTCAATAGATCTGATGGATGCGTACGAGTCACTGGGAAGTATAACAGGAGAAACGATAGGAGAAGATTTAGTCAATGAAATATTCAGCAAATTCTGTATGGGAAAATAAAGATGGGTATGATATCGCAGTCATAGGAGCCGGACATGCCGGATGTGAGGCGGCTCTTGCAGCAGCCCGGTTAGGATTTCGGACTGTTATATTTACGGTAAGTGTGGACAGTATTGCACTGATGCCATGCAATCCGAATATCGGAGGAAGTTCCAAGGGACACCTGGTAAAGGAAATAGATGCACTTGGCGGTGAGATGGGGAAGGTCATAGACAAGACCTTTATCCAGTCAAAAATGTTAAACCAGTCAAAAGGGCCGGCAGTACATTCTCTGCGTGCACAGGCGGATAAAGCAAATTACAGCAGGACGATGCGTCAAGTACTTCAGGATCAGGAACATCTGGATATCCGCCAGATGGAGGTCACAGATATTCTTGCAGAGGACGGAAAGGTAACGGGTGTACAGACGTATTCCGGGGCAGTTTATCCATGCCGGGCAGTTGTATTATGTACAGGGACCTACCTGAAGGCTAGATGTATCTATGGTGATGTGAGTATGTATACGGGCCCAAATGGACTTCAGGCTGCTAATTATCTCACAGACAGCTTAAAAGCCCTGGGAATCAAGATGTATCGCTTTAAGACAGGAACTCCGGCCAGAATCGATAAGAATTCTGTAGATTTCAGCAAAATGGAAGAACAAAAAGGGGATGAAAGAATCGTACCGTTCTCTTTTACAACAGATCCAGAAGATGTTCAGATCGACCAGGTTTCTTGCTGGCTGACCTACACAAATGAGAAAACGCACGAAATTATTAGAAATAACCTGGACAGGTCTCCTTTATTTTCCGGAATGATAGAAGGGACAGGGCCGAGATATTGTCCGTCTATCGAAGATAAAGTGGTAAAATTCGCCGATAAGAACCGGCATCAGGTATTTATCGAACCTGAAGGTTTAGATACTACAGAGATGTATGTGGGCGGAATGTCCAGTTCTCTGCCAGAGGATGTCCAGTATGCAATGTACCGCAGTGTTCCAGGCCTGGAAAATGTGAAAATAGTCAGAAATGCATATGCAATTGAGTATGATTGTATCGATGCAAGACAGCTCAAAAATACCCTGGAGTTTAAGCAGATCGAGGGGCTTTTCAGCGGCGGGCAGTTTAACGGAAGCTCCGGGTATGAGGAGGCTGCAGCGCAGGGATTAGTTGCAGGGGTCAATGCGGCAAGGAAGCTTCAGGGCAAAGAGGGAATCGTGATCGACCGTTCTGAAGGATATATTGGTGTTTTGATCGATGATCTTGTCACAAAAGAAAGTCATGAGCCATACCGTATGATGACTTCCAGGGCTGAGTACAGGCTCTTGCTGAGACAGGATAATGCAGATCTGCGTTTAACAAAATTAGGCCATGAGATAGGTTTGATCGACGAGAATAGATATCAGAAGCTGCTTGAAAAAGAAAAAATGATACAAGAGGAGATCAAAAGAGCAGAGCATACCAATATCGGAACCTCAAAGGAGGTCCAGGACCTTCTTAAATCCTGCGGTAGTACACCTCTCACATCAGGAACTACTCTGGCTGAGCTGATCCGCCGCCCTGAGTTATCCTATGAAATATTAGCTCCGATAGACAGGCAGCGAAAAGAGCTTCCATATGATGTGATAGAACAGGTAAATATCAATATTAAATATGATGGATATATCAAAAGACAGCAGCGCCAGGTAGAGCAGTTCAAGAAGCTTGAGAAGAAGCTGATCCCGGCTGATATTGATTATAATGAGATACAAAGTCTTCGGATAGAAGCAAAGCAAAAGCTGACAGAAATGCGGCCTGCTTCGATCGGACAGGCATCCAGGATATCCGGTGTATCTCCGGCCGACATATCAGTGCTTCTGGTTTACCTTGAGAGCAGATAAAAATATATGGACTTATAAGATATAGGAGAAAATTTTATGCCTGATAAATTTGAAAGTCAGCTTAGAGAGCTGAATATTGAGTTAAACGAGGTTCAGAAGCAGCAGTTTCAGAAGTACTATGAACTGCTGGTTGAATGGAATAAAGTAATGAACCTGACTGGAATCACTGAACATGACGAAGTAAATGAGAAACACTTTGTTGACAGCCTTGCGATCGTAAAAGCAGTCGATCTGGATCAGACGGACTCTGTCATAGATATAGGGACAGGGGCAGGCTTTCCGGGACTGCCGCTTAAAATTGCTTTTCCTCATCTGCATGTGGTGCTGTTGGATTCCTTGAATAAAAGAATTAAGTTTTTGGATGCAGTTATTGATGAACTGGGACTCGGGGATATTGAGACTCTGCATGGAAGAGCAGAGGATTATGCGAAAAAAGAGATATACAGAGAAAAGTTTGATCTTTGTGTATCCAGGGCTGTCGCTAATCTGGCTACATTAAGTGAATACTGCATACCTTATATACGGGTAGGGGGTATGTTTATACCCTATAAATCTGGCAACATTGAGGATGAGGTACAGCAGTCAAAAAGAGCAGTAAGCATCCTTGGCGGTAAGATAAATGAAACTGTAAAATTTGAGCTTCCTGGAACAGAAATAGGCAGATCGTTTGTAAAAATACAAAAGCTAAAGAGTACAGGAAAGAAATATCCACGTAAGGCAGGACTGCCGGGAAAAGAACCCCTTAAGTAGAAAAACAGAAGAATTGAGTAAAAAAATTAAAAAAAGAACTGTAGGATAATGAAGTGCTTTAAGAATCTATCAGATATATCTTGGATAAGAATGATCTAATAAATTCAATTTAAAATCATAGTCCTGCAGTTCTTTTTCTATTTCATTAAATTTTAAAATGGTTTCAGAATAGATACTATTCTTTTTCTTCTATATCAAATAGGATCTTGACTTGTTCCGTAAATTCCTCTGGTGCTTCCAGCTGTGGGAGATATTTTGTTTCATTTATTTCGGCTATTTCTATTGATGGAAGCTGATTTTGGTATTGGTTTGCCGTCAATGCATTTTCAGGATTTGCATTTCCCACTATAATAAAAATACTATTATTAATCTTTTTGAGGCAGTGCATTACATTTGCATTAGTATACCTTGACTTTATACTTGCGTAAAGATATTTGGAGTGTGTATTGCATCTGTGAGAAGCCTCAAAACATGTCATAATACTTTTTTCATCTATATGATTTTGATCATAGAAGTATCGGTTTCTGAAGTCCTCTTCAATAGTACGCTTATTAACTTTCATATTATAAATAAATGTACCAATAACAGGAGTATTTATAATATAGCGCAGCAGCTTTGTACGTTTTGTAGGGATTTTTGCAAGTGAAACTAAATCTCCTGGATTTATCAGCATGACCTTATTTATTAAAGCATTATCATTTGCACAAGCCATCAGTACAAATGTACCTGATTCACCGGTAGCTATAACATCAGTAGAAGCTCCAATAATATGTTTAATAAAATCTGTGATCAGCTGCACATACAGATAGTTGGTGTATGTAAGATTCGGTTTTTGAGAACGTCCGCATCCAAGTAAGTCCAAAGTATATACGGTATTAGTCTTAGAAAGTTCATTCACTACCTTATTCCATTCATATGCCGAACTACAGACATTGAGATCATGAATTAATAGGATAGGAGAGCCGGAACCTTGTTTGGTATAATAAATCCGCCCAAATCTCCAATCATAAAATTTTTCATCTTTATTAAATAATAAATTATCCATCGTGGAAATATAATACACCAATCTATTAACAACATGCATAATTCCCACTGTGGTACCTGCCAAAACAGTACATGTTGTAAGTTTCTTTTTCCAACTCAAAGAATCACCTCTTTCAAAAGTCTAACAGCCATTTTAGTTGTTTTATAAATAAAATACATATCTTATTATACTACACTGTGGACTGCAAATAAAGAAAAAAATTCTTAAGTAAATATTGAGAATGTTTCACGTGAAACATTAAAAAAATATAAGGTAGTGTAAAAAAGTGGAGGCTTATAGATTGACTATTTTACCTATTGACTAACCTACAATTTTTCTTATGTTAGAAATGTATTTATAATACTGAAGTTAAAAAGGTCTTGCTACACTTATAAATACAAAAGTATATATTTTTTAAATATAGTACTTAAGAAGAAAGTATGAGCAAGAGATATAATCTATATTCTTATACTCTATAGTAAGAAGTAAAGGAGATATACAGATTAGTAGATTCATTAAGGCATAAAATTGTAGATTTAAAGATAGTATACATTTATTTATATTTTAGTAATACAGAAAAATAGTAAAGTAACTTATTGGATTGCTAACGGTCAATGAAGTATAGACAGAAGTATTCCGTAATGCAGCCCTTCGGGCGGAGCTGCAGCATAAGCTGCGGATTAAGGTATACCCAAAGGGCATACCGTAATACATGCCCTTCGGGCGGGTCTGCAGCAAAAACTGCAAAATAATGTATACCCAGAGGGCATCCCGTAATGCATGCCCTTCGGGCGGGTCTGCAGCAAAAGCTGCAGAATAATGTATACCCAGAGAGCATCCTGCAACTCATGCTCAGACGGGCGGGGCCGCAGCATAAGCTGGAGAATAATGTATAGTTTAATAAAAAGTGCAGTTTAACAATATGTGCAGATACTTTTTATACTAATACTTTATGCTATATAACCATTATAAAATAAGAGAGTCTTACACAAAATACTTCAATGTAATTAGGGTTAGCAGTTGGTACCAAATCCCCTGTGTTAGTGCAAGTCCAGAAATTTGCCTATAAGTAATAATAACAAAGTATATAGTTATAAAGATGAACCTTAGCTGTGTATCAAACTGCCTTTTATTTTAAATAACTGTTTAAACCAAGTTTAACTATCTAAACTATCAAAAAATATAAATTCCATCCAATCTTATTAAATTCTAGTGACAAAACGTCAATATAGTAATTCATATAATTACTAATCAGAATATACTCCTAAAACAAACATATTCATAATCATATTATAAATTTGACATACCTGTTCTTGGTAGAAATCAATATTAAAAAGATTTTTTGTTAAGAAGATTAATAAGGGCCTTAATATACAACTTTAATATATCGTCCATATACTTAAATTCAAAAGTAAAGTATAAGCACTATTACCCCTAGCATACAAAGTATAAAAAATAGTAGTATCAGAGTTGATATAGTATTGAACATAACGTTGATATAGCATTAGAGTCAGCACTATTAGTTTTGATCTTAAAGATATCAAAAATATTATATATACTATTCATCAATCATCATCGCTCTCTTGTTGTTTATATTATGCATTATTGAATTTATTTATATGTTTTATTATTCCTTTTTAAAAACAATGATAAGTCCACTTTTCTGTGGTTATTTACTATGTTGTAAGGAAAAAGCAAACTATGCGGTTATGATAGTAATAGCAGAGTTAAACAAAATATCAATAATCTATTTCTTGCTGTTACATCATTTCCTTGGTAAAGATATCTTTCTTACATAAATGTTTCACGTGAAACATTGAAAGCAAATATTAAAAAAGTATATTAAAATAAATTTGTATAACCCATTAATATATATCGTTTCAAACTTTAATTTTTACTAACACAAAAAAGTATTTACCTGCCACTCTTGTCTTCTCAACATTAAAAAGAGGAGAGACTCGTAAGGTTAAACTATTATCACCAAATTAACTTCATAAAAATTGCAAAAATTCTATGTTTCACGTGAAACATCTAGTAGATATAGATTTGAAAAGGTGATATAATAATGAAGTGTTCAATGAAAGGAGTATCAATATGGGAAGAATTATAGCAATTGCTAACCAAAAAGGCGGCGTGGGTAAGACAACAACAGCTATTAATCTATCAGCTTCATTAGCCAGTTTGGGAAAGAAAGTATTAGCACTGGACATGGATCCGCAGGGGAATATGACAAGTGGATTAAGTGTTATAAAGGATGAGGTTGAAAATAGCGTTTACGACTTGATAATTGGAAATGCAGGTATAGAAGAGTGTATCTGTAAAGATGTTTTTGAAAATTTGGACGTTCTCCCATCTAATATCAACTTATCAGCAGCAGAGATTGAACTGATCGGTGTTGATAACAAAGAATACATCATAAAAAATGAAATTGAAAAAGTAAAGGATAATTATGAGTTTATTATTATTGATTGTCCACCTGCATTGAGCATGCTTACAATTAACGCAATGACAACAGCTGATTCGGTACTTGTCCCTATTCAATGTGAGTATTATGCACTTGAAGGTTTGAGTCAGTTGATTCACACGATAGAACTGGTACAGGATAGATTGAATCCTACTTTAGAAATGGAGGGTGTCGTATTTACTATGTATGATGCCAGAACCAATTTATCACTGCAGGTAGTTGAGAATGTGAAGGATAATCTGGAACAGAATATCTATAAGACAATTATACCGAGAAATATTCGCTTGGCAGAAGCCCCCAGCTATGGGCTGCCAATCAATCTATATGATCCGAAATCTGCAGGAGCAGAGAGTTATTTGTTGTTAGCAGAAGAAGTTATTCATAAAGGAGAGGAGTAAATATGGCTGTAAAGAGAAATGGTCTTGGAAAAGGTCTGGATAGTCTGATTCCTGATAGAAGTGATAAGATAGCAAAAAAGCCGTCTAATACAGAGGCAAAAACTAATAATTCCAATACGAAGGAAGAAAAGGCAAACGAATCTGGTGAAGTATTAGTAAAGATAAACCAGGTTGAGCCAAACAGAGACCAGCCGCGTAAGGAATTTGATGAAGATGCATTGTTGGAATTGGCTGATTCTATCAAGCAGTTCGGTATCCTTCAGCCTCTGCTTGTCCAGAAAAAAAAGGATTATTATGAAATTATAGCCGGAGAGAGAAGATGGCGGGCGGCTAAACTTGCAGGGATCAAAGAAGTACCTGTTGTTATCAAGACATATACTGACCAGGAGATTCTTGAGATATCCCTGATCGAGAATATACAGAGAGAAAACCTAAATCCTATTGAAGAAGCAATGGCATATAAAAGACTGCTTGAGGAGTTCAGTCTTAAACAGGATGAGGTTGCAGAGCGGGTCTCCAAGAGCAGGACAGCAGTAACAAATTCGATGCGTCTGCTAAAGCTGAGCAAAAAAGTTCAGCAGATGATCGTAGATGACATGATCACCACCGGACATGCCCGTGCGCTGCTTGCAATCGATGATGAAGAACAGCAGTATACGATAGCTAATAAAATCTTTGATGAGAAGTTAAGTGTAAGAGAAACTGAAAAGTTAGTTAAAACTCTGAAGAACCCTAAGAAGGAACAAAAGGTTGAGAAGGTTGAACATACATTTATCTATGATAATCTGGAAGAAAGAATGAAGGATATCATAGGAACAAAAGTAAATGTCAGTCCGAAATCAAACGGAAAAGGGAAGATAGAGATAGAATACTACTCAGAAGAAGAACTCGAACGTATATTCGATTTAATTATGTCTATCAAGAATCAGTAAAAAGGTGTCCGAATGCTGGATGCTTCCGGCATTCGGACGAAAAGCACAAATACCAGGAAATTAAGTGCAGTATAATGGGGAGAATATAAAAAGAGGAGAGTCAGCGTGAATAATTAAGAAGGAGAAGAAGTCATGGAAAGTAGCTTGTTATCAGGACTGGGAATTGATCCTGCATATATTCTGATATTCCTGTTTTTGATTCAGGTCATATTATTTGTAATGCTTGTCAGTGTAAATATGAAATACAACCGGCTGAAAGTCAGTTACAATTCGTTTATGAAGGGAAAAGATGGGAAGAATTTAGAGGAGAGTATACTGGCAAGATTTGCGGAGCTGGATGAGGTTACAGAACTATCCAGGGAAAACAAGAGGAGTATCAATGATATCTATAGGAAAATAAGGTCTCATTACCAAAAGGTAGGAATCGTGAAATACGATGCATTTCATGAGATGGGCGGAAATTTAAGCTTTGCGATTACGATGCTGGATGAGGATGACAACGGCTGGATTTTAAATGCCATGCACAGCAGAGAGGGATGCTATACCTATATCAAGGAGATCGTAAAAGGACAGAGCTATATAGAGCTTGCAGAAGAAGAAGTGGAATCATTGGAAAAGGCAATCTATCAGGATGTGTATGATCTGAAAACAGATTTAGAAAAGAGTCCGAAAAAAGACGCTTAGATAAAAAAATGAGTTAACAAACCAAAATACAGCAGATTTTAGAAAGAGTAGAGGAGGACATTATGTTAGACATCAGATTTGTAAGAAGTAACCCAGAGGCAGTAAAACAGAATATCAAGAATAAATTCCAGGATGCGAAGCTTCCGTTGGTAGATGAAGTTTTGGAATTAGATAAAAGAAACAGGGAGATTAAGCAGGAAGTAGAAGCACTGCGTGCTGATAAGAACAAACTTTCCAAGCAGATCGGAGCCCTGATGGGACAAGGTAAGAAGGATGAGGCCGAGGAAGTTAAGAAGCTGGTTTCAGAGAATGCAGATAGGATCGAAGCACTTTCAGCAGAGGAAAAAGAAGTAGAAGAAAAAATCAAAAAGAATATGATGATCATTCCGAATATTATTGATCCTTCAGTTCCGATCGGAAAAGATGATAGTGAAAATGTGGAAGTAGAGAGATATGGCGAACCGGTAGTGCCGGATTTTGAGATTCCATACCACACAGAGATCATGGAACGGTTTAATGGAATTGATCTGGACAGTGCCAGACGTGTTGCAGGAAATGGTTTTTATTATCTGATGGGAGATATTGCGCGCCTTCATTCAGCAGTAATCTCCTATGCAAGAGATTTCATGATCAACAGAGGCTTTACTTACTGTGTACCGCCTTTTATGATCCGCAGTAACGTGGTGACAGGTGTTATGAGTTTCGCAGAGATGGATGCCATGATGTATAAGATCGAAGGGGAAGACCTTTATCTGATCGGAACAAGTGAACATTCTATGATTGGTAAATTTATTGATACACAGTTGACAGAGGACCAGCTTCCTCAGACACTGACAAGCTATTCACCTTGCTTTAGAAAAGAAAAAGGTGCACATGGAATCGAAGAGAGAGGTGTTTACCGTATCCATCAGTTTGAAAAGCAGGAAATGATCGTTGTCTGCAAACCGGAAGAGAGTATGGAATGGTATGACAAATTATGGCAGAACACGGTTGACCTGTTCCGATCTCTGGACATTCCGGTGCGTACTTTGGAATGCTGTTCAGGAGATCTGGCTGATCTGAAAGTGAAGTCTGTAGACGTAGAGGCATGGTCCCCAAGACAGAAGAAGTATTTTGAAGTGGGAAGCTGCTCTAATTTAGGTGACGCTCAGGCCAGAAGACTGGGAATCAGAGTGAAAGGTGAAAGTGGAAAATACTTTGCCCATACACTGAATAATACAGTAGTAGCGCCGCCGAGAATGCTGATCGCATTCCTGGAGAACAATCTGCAGGCAGATGGTTCTGTAAGAATTCCGGCAGCACTTCAGCCATATATGGGCGGAAACAGTGAAATTACACCAAAAAATAAATAGTTTCACGAATAAATTAAAAAAATAAATACTAAGATATTATACTTAGGAATGATCTATGTTTCACGCGGTAATAGGGGACGCCTAATTCTGCAGCAAAGCTGCAGACCCGCCCAAAGGGCATAAGTTACGGGATGCCCTTTGGTATGATTTATAGATCAGTGATTTGGAGAAGATTATGCATCAATACTTGAAAGCAATTGGTTTCAATAATCTGAAGACAAAAAAAGATTTGAGAGAACTTTTAAAGCAGGTAGAAACGAATTTTACACATCAGACGATCGTGTCATATAAGGATTGGGCAGACTATTGTGAATTTCAGAAGGAATATGGTCAGAATGTAGGGATCACGATCTGCGGCGAACTGGACGAGGAAGAAAATTTCGACGCGGACTACTATTTTCCATATTTTGAAGGAAGCGGTATCACCACCTATGCTGAAGTGGCCGTTGATAAGCGCATTGAAAAAGAAGAATACGTGGGAATCTGCGAAGATCCAAAAGTGGGAATCAGCCTGATATTTCATCTCCAAAATGGAATAGAATACATGAGGGAGCGCCAGATGGGATTTGTTACCGGTCTGGCGACCTCTGTTACATTTTCCGGCCTTGCATTATCAGGAAAGATACTTTTTCCGGTGAGAAAGAGTGAGGAGCAGGTCAAAACCGGAAAAGAGGAGGCAGATAACAGGAAGCAGCTTCTCAATGCAGCAAGAAGCGGTGACCCAATGGCGATCGAGACGCTGACTTTGGATGATATTGATACATATTCAAAGGTCTCCAGGCGGCTGATGAATGAGGATATTTTCACGATCGTGGATACATATTTCATGCCCTATGGTGTGGAATGTGATCTGTATTCTATCATGGGAGAAATACTTGCGGTCAGGAAAAGAGAGAACAGCGTGACAAAAGAGCCGTTGTATCAGATGAAGCTGGATGTGAATGAACTTCAGTTTGATATCTGTGTCCCTGCAAAGGAAGTGATGGGAGAACCGGAGATCGGCAGAAGATTCAAAGGTACGATCTGGCTTCAGGGGTATATTAATTTCTAGGGCATCTGAAAGTATCTCATCCGGACAGTTTTGAGATTTTAAGAAGAGAGTCATAGCAGACATTATAAAACGGGAAGAATTAGAAATTGGCTTGATGTTTTGTCTTATTAGAAACAGCTCCAAAAATCTTTCAAATTCTTCCCAAAAAAAGTTGAGAAAAAATAAATTTCATGTTATATTATTAATTGTGTTACAAAACAATAAAGTATAGGTCCCCTTAGTAAAATGGATATTACAAATCCCTCCTAAGGATTAAGTGCAGGTTCGATTCCTGCAGGGGACGGTATAGAAAAGACACTGCAGATATCAGATCTGCAGTGTTTTTTCTATCATCTCCTAATATGGTACAGCTTATAATTTGCAGTGTCTTTTTTTGACATAAAATAGTATAATAGACATAACTGAAGGTTTTCGCTGCATCACATAGGAGATTTATAAATGAAGGCGATACAGGAACATAACGCCGGATCGGGAAAAAGGGACTGGTTCGGAAAATTAAAAATAATGAAAATGTCAGCCGTATGGCTGGTCATTACCCTGACGGTAACTGTTATGCTGTTTATCGCTTCACGTATCTCATCGGTGGCAGTTGAGAATCAGCGTAAGATCACGGAAAAGACGATCCGCTGTGTAGGGCTTGCCGAAGAGATTCAGGCTGGGTCAGATGTCCTGACCAATGCGGTCTGGAGGTTTGCTGCAACCGGAAAGGCAAGATACGCGCGGGAATATCTGGAAGAGAAGACAGTGACACTTTCCCGGGATAAGGCGATCGAGGGGCTCAGAAAAGAAGGACTATTAAAGAAAGAATTGGATACAATAGAGAATGCAAAGTCTGTTTCAGATGAATTGATGGAACAGGAGCTTCACTGTATCAGACTGATCTATGAGTCAGAAGGAATCGTGACCCTGCCGGATGAGATCGCAGAGATTGAACTGAGCGAGAGTGAAAAACAGATGACTGCCGATGAAAAAAGAAATAAGGCAAGCAGATTTGTATTTGGCAGCCGCTATGAGGGTACAAAAGAGATCATTGCGTCAGATATCGATTCTTTTACATCTGCCCTGTATGCAAGGCAGAAGAAGGAGCTTACGCAGGCTATGAAGAGAACGGATTCTTCCCAGTCTCTTCAGCAGATAACAGCGATCATGCTTTTGATATGGTGTGTGGGCTTCATGGTATTCTTTTATCAGGCATTGCTCCGCCCGATCCACTATAGCTGCATGGAATTAAAGGAATCAAAGAATAAGAACCACAGACTGTCTCTGCGGGGCCCCTTTGAGCTGCGCAGTCTGATCTTGGCATTCAATGATGCACTGAACCGGATCCAGCATAAGAATGAAGAAATCCTAAATATTCAGATGGTCGACCCGGTCACAGGAGGCTTTACCTCCACCAGGTTTGATCTTGAGGTAGAACATTTGCTGCAGGAGGAGAGGGAATTTGCATTTGTTTCCCTGGATATTAGAAGGTTTAAGCTGATCAATGATGTATATGGAAGTGAAGCAGGAAATATCGTACTTAAGTTGGTTTATCATGCTATCTCCAGCTGTATGAAACAGGACGAGTGTGTCGCCAGGATTCAGGCAGATATGTTTAACTTTATTCTGTTTGAGACAGAAGCTTCTGTGATAGAAAAGAGAATAGAGAATATTCATCAGACATTGATCAGGGAGTACCGGGAGCAGAAAAAAGCTCTGGAGGAAGAAGTACTCAAGGGATCAGAAGGTGATAAGAATGCAGTATACCGGATCGTTCGGGGGAGCAGTGAGTACCATTTGTCTGTGAACTGTGGTGTGTATCAGGTAGAGAAAGGGGATCGTGATATTGTTACGATCCGCGACCGGGCCAATGTTGCACGCAAGATGAATCGGGATGAGGCAGAATATCTGGCAGAATGTGTCTTTTTCACGGATCTGGAACGCCAGAAGCTTTTAAAGGAACAGGTCATGGAAAATGAGATGGAGCATGCCCTGTTAAACGAGGAATTTTTAGTATACTTACAGCCGAAGGTAAGACTTACAGATCGAAAAACGGCAGGTGCGGAAGCTTTAGTACGCTGGGAATCTCCGTCATTTGGTTTAGTACCTCCGAATGAATTTATTCCGCTATTTGAAAAGAATGGATTTATCAAAAAGCTGGATTATTATATGTTTACCCATGTATGCAGGATCCTGAGAAGCTGGATTGATTCGGGAGAACAGGTGATGCCGGTTTCTGTGAATCTTTCCAGAAAACATATGGATGATACAGATCTGATCAAAAGGTTTCAGGAGATCCAAATGGAATATCAGATTCCATGTGAATTGATCGAGTTTGAACTGACAGAGGCGTTTGTATTCGAAGACTTAAAACGGTTTAAGTCAATCATAGCAGAGATTCATGAGGCTGGATACCGCTGTTCCATGGATGATTTTGGTAGTGGATATTCTTCGCTGAATGTATTAAAAGAGATTCCGGTAGATATCCTGAAGCTGGACAGGGGATTTTTCGTTGGAGGAGACCTTGAATGCGGAGATATGGAGAGAGGAACCAATGTGGTAAAGGCGGTGATCCGCATGGCAAAGGAACTGAATATGGAGGTCGTGGCGGAAGGGATCGAGACTTGGACGCTTGTTGATTTCCTGAGGGAGCAGGGCTGTGATATGATTCAGGGATATATTTTTTACCGCCCGATGCCGGTGGCAGATTTTGAGAATCGTGTTCTGCACGAACATTAGCAGTCCAATAAGGTTACCGAAAGGGCATTAGTTACGGGATGCCCTTTCGGTATGAAATAAAAGACAGAATATAAAGGATTCCCCGGTCAACATAGTTTTATCGTGTGGGCTGGGGAATCCGTGACAAAAAGCAGGAGGGTGCAATGAGATTAAGACGCATGATATTTATGTTAATCCTATCTGTAGCCATGATGCTGAAACCAGCAGAGGTAATGGCGCAGGAAGAGAATCAGCCGGAAATTGCGGCAGAGGAAAAGTCTGAAGAGGAGAAGGCCGCAGAGGAACAGGCCAAGGCGGAAGCAAAGGAAAAGGCCGATTCCTATGCCAGACAGCCGGATACAAACAGCTTACAGGACTGGCCGAAAGGACCGCAGGTGTATGCTGACTCCGCGGTTGTGATGGACATGGAAAGCGGGGCAGTCCTTTATGCCAAACAGGCTGATAAGAAGCATTATCCTGCAAGTATAACAAAGCTTATGACAACTCTGGTGACATTGGAGAATGCACAGCTTACGGATAAGGTGAAGTTCACAGAGGACAGTGTCTCCTTTCTTCAGTGGGATGATGCAAACATCGGAATGAAGCCGGGAGAGGAAATCAGTCTTAAGGATGCTCTGTACGGAGTGCTGCTTGCCTCTGCCAATGAGGTGTCCCATGCGGTAGCGGAGAGCGTGGGTGCACAGCATCTGGGCGGAGATTATGATTCCTTTATTGCAGAAATGAACAAAAGAGCACAGGAATTAGGCTGTACGAATTCCCACTGGGTCAATGCAAACGGACTTCATGACGATGAGCATTATACAACAGCACATGATATGGCACTGATCGCCTCCAATGTATACCAGCAGGAGGAATTTCGGAAAATAGAAGAGAGCCTTGAGTATAAGATCGGATTTACAAACATTACGAAGGAAGAACGGGTATTCCAGCAGAACCACAAGATGCTCTGGCCGGAGAACGAATATTATTATGAATATTGTAAAGGCGGAAAGACCGGTTATACGGATCAGGCAAAAACGACCCTGGTAACCATGGCCGATAACGGAAATCTGCAGCTTGCCGCGGTGGTTCTCTATGATTACGGTGTGGATGCCTACAATGATACCCGGTCCATGTTTGACTATGTTTTTAAAAACTTTGAGAAAGTACCGGTCACTGAGACTGCAGATACAGATAAGATTGTCTCCTTTCAAAATAGAGATGCTTATGTGGTAGTTCCCAAAGGCACAGATCTATCTAAAGTCAGCCAGGAAGTGGTACTTACGGAAGATGGAATCCGTTCAGGAAGGATCGTTTACACATATCAGGGGCAGACAGTAGGAAGTGCAGACGTATCATTGACGGAAGAATATTACCAGAAGCTTGCCGGGGGAGATGCAGCAAAAAGTGACAGCAAAGAGATTGAGAACCAGGGCAGCACCCCGCAGGATGAAAAAGAACAGACAGATAAGGCTGAAAGTGATAAGAAGCAGAATAGCAATAAGGACTTAAAGCTCGTGATAGGGATTACAGCAGCCGCTATTTTTCTGGTGATCGTGATCATTGCTGTCATGGAGCTTTGCAAAAAAAGAAGGCACAGAAGAAAATAGAAATACAGTATAGATGTAAAAAGCCGGATACGGATTCCTCCCATAGAAATAAATCCTAATGGGTGGGAAACCAGCCCGGCTTTTTCATGCATATGATTTTCTTTTTTTTATCTGCTGCTTACTCTACAGACTTTTCTTGAATATCAAGATATATATTGGGATCAGGATTCACTTTATTAAATGCTTCGATGATACGCCTTTTAACGGTCTCGATCCCAACTTCCTCTGTGACGGTAAGAAGAACGGAATACTGGTTTAAAGATGCACGTGTGTAAACGTCGTTTTTACGGAGGTTCACAGCAAGCAGATTATACAGGATGTCCATAAGCTCTTTTGCTCTCAGTGAGTCAGGCTTCGCACCATTCTTTGGAAGAAGAGATAAGAGCAGCAGATAATTGACCCCTTGAGAACGGCGTACAGACCGTAAATTTAACTGATAAATATTCTTAAAGATATCAAAATTACAGTAGAAGGTCTTATCTGTCTCTTTCTCCACGCCGAGAGTTGTCTCAAGTTCGTCCAGTTTTAATTCAACGTTCGGCATCCGAAGAAGGATGTCCTGGTAAATATCACGCAGGGAATTGCTGATATCGATGCCATACTTGGAGGAAAAGAAGTCCACGGTGGACTGATAATACTCCAGTGCGGTCTTGACTGTATTCATCCCCATATAAGAAAGCAGTTTATAACGGTAGAAGCGTTCTTCTTCCGGGTATATGATGATAGACTGGTCACACAGGGAGATCAATTCATCATATCTGGACTTCTCGTACAGGTACTCACACATGTTCAGTATACAGTTCACATACATGTTGCGGTAATAAGTGCAGCGGTACTGAACCCATTCAACAGAGGTGTGGTTGGAGAGAAACTCTCCGGTATACAGGCGCTGCATTCGGTAATAATAACGGTACTGTCTTTCTGAATCACTTTCCTGCTTTGCTAGATTATTGTAATTCTCAAAATCGATAATATCGATCTTGCAGTACAGATCAGGATTCCAGTAATAAGCATCCTGTGTAAACTTGATGTAATCGATATCCTGGTTTGGATACAGTCTTTCGAGTTCCTTACGTGCCCTGTATACAAGATTACGGAGTGCTCCGACAGGAACCTTATCCTTTACGTCCGGCCATAACATAGACATTAGTACATCCTTTGGTACTTTGGTGTCCTGATTCGCAACCAAATAGGATATCAGCAGTGTGAGCTGTGTACTGTTATGGGAGCTTGGAGCATACTCGTAATATGGACTGGAAATGGAAAACTCATTAAAAAAGTGAATATGAAGGTCTGGTTTTCTTCTCATTTGATCATTCTCCTCAATTCTTTTGTACAAAGTTAACTTGGCTGCAACAAGTAAAATTAGAAAGTAGTATTTTCTCATTTATATTATAACATTTGTAGTAAAATCTTACCACAGTTCTTGTAGAATTAGAAAGTGCTGTTTGTTTTATTAAAATTTTTGGAATCCCTTGACTATTTTATAAATTGTTTTTATAATAAACTCTGTGCAGACTTAAACATGGAAAAGACGAAGACGAAGACAGTAAGATATATCTGAAAGTCACAGCGAGCCGGAGAGGGTGTAAGTCCGGTATCAGTAAGATATCTCTGAAGATCACTTCCGAGTTGCAGACCCTGAACGATTTATCAAAGTAAGGGCTGACGGTGTTCCTCCGTTATTGGAACGCATATACAGGACGGATAGGTGATTCTTACACTTTGGAAGTTTGAGTATGTTGTAACAGGTGGTTAACGTAAGTATTGGCTTTCGTCCTATTGCAGGGCGGGCCTTTTTTTTATGATATCAGGAGGTTCTGTCTCCTATATCAAAAAGATTTCCATTAAATTTCAGTTAAAAAGCAGAAAGGAAAGATCAGTTATGTACAAGAAAGTTACCACGGATATGAATTTTGTGGAGCGTGAAAAGGAAGTTGAGAAGTTTTGGGAGGATCATGGGATCTTCCAGAAGAGTATGGATGTAAGAGAGGGAAGCCCGAAGTATACCTTCTATGACGGCCCTCCGACGGCAAACGGCAAGCCGCATATCGGCCATGTGCTGACCCGCGTGATCAAGGATATGATTCCGAGATACCGCACTATGAAGGGATACATGGTTCCGCGTAAGGCTGGATGGGATACCCACGGGCTTCCGGTCGAGCTTGAGGTAGAGAAGCTTCTCGGCCTGGACGGAAAGGATCAGATCGAGGAATACGGTCTGGAGCCGTTTATTGACAAATGTAAGGAAAGTGTCTGGAAATACAAAGGGATGTGGGAGGATTTCTCAAGCACCGTTGGTTTCTGGGCGGATATGGACAATCCATATGTAACCTATGACAACAATTTTATCGAGTCAGAGTGGTGGGCATTGAAGCAGATCTGGGATAAGGGACTGCTCTACAAAGGCTTTAAGATCGTGCCTTACTGCCCTCGCTGCGGAACTCCGCTTTCTGCACAGGAGGTGGCTCAGGGATACAAGGATGTGAAGGAGCGCTCCGCGATCGTAAGATTCAAGGTAAAAGATGAAGACGTTTATATCCTGGCATGGACCACCACACCGTGGACACTGCCTTCCAACCTGGCGCTCTGTGTGAATCCGGCAGAGGATTATGTAAAGGTAAAAGCAGCTGACGGCTATGTTTACTATATGGCAGAGGCACTTCTGGATACTGTGCTTGGAAAACTGGCCACAGAGGAACATCCGGCTTATGAAGTTCTGGAAAGATATAAAGGAAAAGACCTGGAATACAAGGAGTATGAGCCGTTATTTGCATGTGCGGCAGAGAGTGCTGCAAAGCAGAACAAGAAGGCATTCTATGTGACCTGTGATTCTTATGTCACACTGACAGATGGTACAGGTATCGTACACATCGCACCTGCATTTGGTGAGGACGATGCCAATGTGGGAAGAAATTACGGACTGCCGTTCGTACAGCTGGTAGATGAAAAGGGAAATATGGCAGAGAGCACTCCATTTGCAGGGGTATTTGTAAAGAAGGCAGACCCGATGGTCTTAAAAGACTTAGAGGAGAGGGGCCTGTTATATGATGCTCCGAAGTTTGAGCACAGCTATCCTCACTGCTGGAGATGTGATACACCATTGATCTACTATGCAAGAGAATCCTGGTTCATTAAGATGACAGATGTGAAGGAAGACCTGATCGCAAACAACAATACGATCAACTGGATCCCTGAGAGCATCGGAAAAGGCCGTTTTGGAGACTGGCTGGAGAACGTGCAGGACTGGGGCATCAGCCGTAACCGTTACTGGGGAACTCCGCTGAACATCTGGGAGTGTGAGTGCGGGCACCAGCATTCTATCGGAAGCATTGAGGAATTAAAATCCATGTCCGGCAACTGTCCGGATCAGATCGAGCTGCACCGCCCATACATCGACGATGTGACGATCAAGTGTCCGGTCTGCGGTAAAGAGATGCACCGTGTGCCGGAGGTGATCGACTGCTGGTTCGACAGTGGTTCCATGCCGTTTGCACAGCACCACTATCCGTTTGAAAATCAGGATCTTTTTGAACAGCAGTTCCCGGCAGACTTTATTTCCGAGGCTGTGGATCAGACAAGAGGATGGTTCTACTCACTGCTTGCTATTTCAACCCTGGTGTTTAACAAGGCTCCATATAAGAATGTAATCGTTCTCGGACACGTGCAGGATGAGAACGGACAGAAGATGAGCAAGTCCAAAGGAAATGCGGTCGATCCGTTTGATGCACTGGAATCATTTGGTGCTGATGCGATCCGCTGGTATTTCTATGTCAACAGTGCGCCATGGCTGCCGAACCGTTTCCACGAAAAGGCAGTAGTGGAAGGACAGAGAAAGTTCATGGGAACTTTGTGGAATACCTATGCATTCTTTGTACTTTATGCAAATATCGATAAGTTTGATGCAAGTAAATACAGCCTGGATTATGAAAAACTTTCCGTTATGGATAAATGGCTTCTGTCCAAACTGAATACACTGATCAAGACAGTGGATGATAACCTGGCAAATTACAGGATTCCGGAGAGTGCGAGAGCGCTGCAGGATTTCGTGGATGATATGAGTAACTGGTATGTCAGAAGAAGCAGGGAACGCTTCTGGGCAAAGGGAATGGAGCAGGATAAGATCAACGCTTATATGACTTTATACACCGCTCTTGTGACAGTCTGCAAGGTAGCAGCACCGTTGATCCCATTTATGACAGAGGAGATCTATCAGAATCTGGTGTGCAGCATCGACAAGGATGCACCGGAGAGTATCCACCTGTGTGATTATCCTGTGGCAAATGAGGAGTATATCGATACTGAGCTTGAAGCAAACATGTCAAATGTCCTGAAATTAGTCGTGATGGGACGCGCATGCCGTAACACTGCCAATATCAAGAACCGCCAGCCGATCGGCCAGATGTTCGTGAAGGCTGCATTTGACTTGCCCAAGTTCTATCAGGAGATCGTTGCGGATGAATTAAATGTGAAGAATGTAAAGTTCACAGAGGATGTAAGAGACTTCACATCCTATAGTTTTAAACCACAGTTAAAGACAGTAGGGCCAAAGTATGGTAAAATGTTAGGTGGAATTAAATCTGCCCTGGATCATCTGGATGGAAATGCGGCAATGGATGAGATCAACGAGACAGGTTCCTTAAAGCTTAATGTAAACGGACAGGAGATCACCTTATTCAAGGAAGATCTGTTGATCGATACAGCACAGATCGAAGGATACGTCTCAGAGAATGACAATGGAATTACCGTAGTACTTGATACGAATCTGACAGAAGAACTGTTGGAGGAAGGCTTTGTAAGAGAGATCATCAGCAAGATCCAGACCATGAGAAAGGAAGCGGACTTCGAGGTCATGGATAAGATCAAAGTGACTTATGAAGGAAGTGAAAAGGCTGAAGGTATTTTTGCAAAATATGAAGAAGAGATCGGAAGTGAAGTATTGGCAAATGAAGTCATGAAGGCTCAGCCGGCAGGATATGTGAAGGATTGGAAGATCAACGGCGAAGCAGTGACCATGGGTGTTGAAAAAGAAGGGATGTAATTTTAATGTATAGTAAACGATTTGAGAAAGAAACATTTAAAGCAACTGTGAAGGATAATGTGAAGACATTATACCGTAAGAAGATCGACGAGGCGACGCCTCAGCAGATCTTCCAGGCTGTTTCTTATGCCGTAAAGGATATTATTATTGACGACTGGCTGGCAACACAGGCAGAGTACAGAAAAAAGGACGCGAAGACCGTGTATTATATGTCTATGGAGTTCCTGATGGGCCGTGCTCTTGGAAATAACCTGATCAATATGACAGCCTACAAGGAAGTCAGGGAAGCACTCGATGAGATGAACATTGATCTGAATGCGATCGAGGACCAGGAGCCGGATGCGGCTCTTGGAAACGGAGGTCTCGGACGTCTGGCAGCCTGCTTTCTGGATTCACTGGCAACATTGAACTATCCGGCATACGGATGCGGAATCCGTTACCGTTATGGAATGTTCAAGCAGAAGATCGAGAACGGATACCAGATCGAGACACCGGATGACTGGTTAAAGGAAGGCAACCCGTTCGAGCTTCGCAGAGAAGAGTATGCAAAGGAGATCCGTTTCGGCGGCTCCATCCGTTTTGAGAAGGATCCTGTAACTGGTAAGGATAACTTCATCCAGGAAAATTATGAGTCCGTTATGGCGATCCCTTATGATATGCCGATCGTCGGATACGGCAACCATGTAGTAAATACCTTACGGATCTGGGATGCACAGGCGATCACCAATTTCTCTTTAGAGTCCTTCGACAGAGGCGATTACCACAAGGCAGTAGAGCAGGAGAACTTAGCGAAGATGATCGTTGACGTGCTCTACCCGAATGACAACCATTATGCAGGAAAAGAGCTTCGTCTGAAACAGCAGTATTTCTTCATTTCTGCCAGCCTTCAGGCAATGATTGATAAGTATAAGAAGGATCATGATGATATCAGGAAGCTGTATGAGAAGGTAACGATCCAGATGAACGATACTCATCCGACCGTTGCGGTTCCTGAGCTGATGCGTCTTCTGATCGACCAGGAGGGCTTAAGCTGGGAGGATGCATGGGATGTTACAACGAAGACCTGTGCATATACAAACCATACGATCATGTCAGAGGCGCTGGAGAAATGGCCGATCGACCTGTTCTCAAAGCTGCTTCCGCGTATTTATCAGATCGTGCAGGAGATCGACCGCCGTTTTGTTGAGCAGGTGAGGGCAAAATATCCTGGAAATGAAGAGAAGGTCAGAAAGATGGCGATCTTAAGAGACAACCAGGTGCGCATGGCACACATGGCGATCATCGCCGGATTCTCTGTCAATGGTGTTGCACAGCTTCATACAGAGATCTTGAAGCACCAGGAGCTGAAGGATTTCTACGAATTGATGCCTCAGAAGTTCAACAACAAGACAAATGGTATTACACAGAGACGTTTCCTTCTTCACGGAAATCCGCTGCTTGCAGACTGGATCACAGGGCTGATCGGAGATGGCTGGATCACGGATCTCTCCAAGATCGGAAATCTCAAGCCTTATGTAAATGATGAGAGATTCAGAAAAGAATTCATGCAGATCAAGTACCAGAACAAGGTGCGTCTGGCAAAATATATCAAAGAGCATAATGGAATCGACGTTGATCCGAGATCGATCTTCGATGTTCAGGTAAAACGTCTCCACGAGTATAAGCGTCAGCTTCTGAACATCCTGCATATTATGTATCTGTACAACCAGATCAAGGAGCACCCGGAGATGTCCTTCTATCCGAGAACCTTTATCTTCGGGGCAAAGGCTGCAGCAGGTTATTTAAGAGCAAAAGAGACGATCAAGCTGATCAACTCTGTTGCAGATGTAGTGAATAACGACAGAAGCATCAACGGAAAGATCAAGGTCGTATTTATCGAGGATTACCGTGTATCCAATGCAGAGCTGTTGTTTGCGGCAGCTGATGTCAGTGAGCAGATATCCACGGCATCCAAGGAGGCATCCGGTACAGGTAACATGAAGTTTATGTTAAACGGTGCGCCGACCCTGGGAACTATGGACGGAGCGAATGTTGAGATCGTAGAGGAAGTTGGAAAAGAGAATGCATTTATCTTTGGATTAAGTTCAGAAGAGGTTATCAACTATGAGAACCATGGCGGTTATAACCCGATCGATATCTATTTTAACGACTGGGAATTAAAGCGTGTGGTAGATCAGCTGATGGATGGAACGTATTCCAACGGAAACCATGAGATGTATAAGAATCTATATAATTCACTGCTCAATACACAGAGCACAAGCAGGGCAGATATGTACTTTATTCTGAAGGATTTCCGTTCCTATGCAGAAGCTCAGAAGAGAGTGGAGGAGGCATACAGAGACGAACAGAGATGGTCCCGCATGGCAATGCTCAACACAGCATGCAGCGGCAAGTTTACATCAGACAGAACCATCGAAGAGTATGTCAAGGATATCTGGAAACTGGAGAAGGTATACGTGCCGTCAGGACAGCCGGAATAGGAGGCGTTTATGGATTATTATAATACTTATGATTATATGGATTCTGCTGTAGACTCTATAGCGACAGGGATCGTAGCCATTTATCTGATCGTGCTGGCTGTATGGGCGCTGTTCTATGTGATCAGCTATGTATTTAAAGGGATCGGGATCTATACCATTGCAAAGCGTCAGGGAAAAGAATATCCATGGCTTGCATTTATCCCATTTGCCAGGACATTCCTCCATGGTGAGCTTGCCGGTGATATCAGATTAAAAAATAAGAGCATCAAAAACCCCGGTATCTGGCTGCTTGTTATGCCGTTTATCTTCGGTGCAGTGAACTTTGTATTTTACCTTTTATTCTGGGCAGTCGGATTCGGTGCTTTATCCGGCATGTTCTCGAATGCCATGTATGGTTATGGACACTATCAAGCTGAGATGAGCATCGGTGGGATCATGGGATTGATCATCATCCTGCTTCTCTGGATAGCCTCCGGCGTGATCTATGGCGCCGTATATAAGGTATTGAGGACACTTATAAATCATCAGATATTGGAGCGGTTTACCACACCTAATATGTCCGTGGCACATGCTGTTTTGTGTTTTCTGATCCCGCTTTATGAGTCCATCTGTCTCTTTATTATGAGAAACCGGCCTTATAACCCGGGAATGGAGCCGGATCTGGGCAGACCATTCATGCAGGTGCCTCCTGTGGCCGTACCGCCTCAGGGCAATCAAGGAGAGGCTATGCAGAGTACTCAGGCAGCACCGCAGCAGGAGAATCCGGGAGAAGCTATGCAGGGCACCCCAGAAGCACCGCCTCAGGGCAATCTGGAAGAAACCATGCAAAGCACTCCAGCGGCAGTACCGCAGGAAAGCCACATATATGACGAAAATGTTAATGAAAATCAGGATACGCAACAGGATTAATTAACAAATCTGATACAAAATATTAAAAAAGGGGTCTGACCCCTTTGAGCCCTTCATATACTAAGTATATGGAGGGCTTTTTTATGGGACAACATTATAAGCATCAGAAATTCAAGACATTCTGTTCATTTCTTATTATTCTGATCCTGCTTCCCTATATTGTTGCCGTTTTTGTAAACGGGGCAGATATGGAGGTAATGGGGAAAAGCAGCGGAGTGTATGTGCAGGTAAAAAAGACAGCCGTGGATGGAAAAGAACAGATCAGTCAGGTGCCTTGGGAAGAATATTTTATAGGAGTATTGGCAAAGGAAATGCCGGAAACTTACGAAAAGGAAGCTTTAAAAGCGCAGGCTGTGGTTATCCGTACCAATTTGTATAAAACTCTGGATGAAAATGAGGATAAAGTTCTTGAGGACAGCTATCTATGTGGAAAAGATCTGGAAAAGAAGTGGGAAGCTAAGGATTTTGAGTCAAACTATAGTAAACTAAAAAGTGCAATGGATGAGACTGCCAATCAGGTATTATACTATAACGATACTTATGCACTGGTACCCTTCCATCAGTCCAGCAATGGTAAAACAAGAAGCGGGCAGGAGGTGCTGGGAAGTGAGGAGTATCCATATCTGGCAGTCAGAGAGTGCCCGGATGATAAGGGCGCAGAGGAGGAGATGCATGTCTATACCTTTGATTATAAGGAGATCCAGACAAAGTGCCAGGCTTTTTTAGTTGCGGTGGATAAAGAAAAAGCTGATAAAACTTATAATTTTTCTGATTTTGAGATTCAGGAATATGATTCTGCCGGATATGTATCAAAAATGAGGATCGGGGATACGATCTGTACCGGGGATCAGTTCCGGGATGCGCTGTCTCTGGCGTCCAGCTCTTTTTCCCTTCAGGATTCAGAAGGGCAGTTAAAGATTACTACGACGGGCAAAGGACATGGACTCGGGATGAGCCAGTGGACCGCAGATCAGATGGCAAAAGAGGGAAAAAGCTATGAGGAGATCCTTCAGAATTTTTTTGAAGGGACAAATATAACCGATGGCGGAGAAATATTTTCAAAAATAGAATAAGGCATCATTTTTCTGGCAAAAATATAGCCAGAGGTGATGAATATGAATAAAAATGAAAAGCCATTTTCATTAAAAGGAAAAGGCGCTGCAGTCGGTATCGTAATCTGCTTTGTGGCTGTAATTGTGATGGTTGGAGCATTTACATTTAACAATTACCAGAAAAAATTAGATCAGCAGTTAGCAAAGGCCGAGGAACAGACAGAAGAACTTACAAAAGAGAAGAGTGAAGCAACAACGGCAAACGACATTGTCCTGCCGGAGACACAAGACAATACATCAACAGAAAATGAAACTGAAGAGAACCAGGGGGAAACAGCGGATAACTCTGTAGCAGCAGGTGCCGCATCAGACGTATGGTTTACGGAGGAAAGTATTCTTGCGTGGCCGGCAAGCGGTGCAACCCTTATTAATTACAGTATGGATAAAACAGTATACTTTTCCACATTGGAACAGTATAAGTATAATCCGGCACTGATCATCGGTGGAGAAGTAGGTGAGACGATCGCTGCATCAGCAGCCGGAGTCGTGACCAACATCGAGCAGAGTGCGCAGACAGGCACGACCGTAACTCTGGATATGGGAAATGGTTATAGTGCGGTGTATGGACAGTTAAAGGAAGTTCCGCTGCAGATCGGCGATTATGTGGGATCTGGAGAGACAGTCGGATATTTAAGCGAGCCAACAAAATACTACAGCGTAGAAGGACCGAACCTTTACTTCGAGATCATGAAGGACGGGGAACCGGTGAATCCTCTGGATTTTATGGAGTCATAATAGGACGCCGGGAGCGGGCCGGACCGGGTATTCTGACGATGCGGGGCAGATGCCGTTTGGAAAGCCGGGCCGTTTGTTAAGAAGCCGTAAAAGATAAAATGGGAAAAAGGCGGATCCGTCTTTTTTCCATTTTTTCTTTAACGGCTTCTAACACGCACTCTACGGTTTCCCAAACGGCATCTGTCCCGCAGTCAGAATACCCGGTCCGGCCCGCTCCCGGCTGGTGCATCAAAGGGGGAGTGGAACTGGGCGGGCGGAAACACAAGACGGAAAGAAAGAGGCGGAACAGGGCAGTAGGGGGGTTGAAAGGAAAAGTTTTGCCCGGGAGGGGTGTGTATGGTATACTACAGGGAGAAAAGTGGACAGTTTAGGATGGAAGAGGATGGATTATGAATTATACATATATTCTGAAATGCAGTGACGGCAGTCTCTACACCGGGTGGACGAATGATCTTGACAGGCGGATCAATGACCACAATGCGGGGAAGGGCGCGAAGTATACAAAAGCGCGCAGGCCCGTGGAGCTGGCTTATTATGAGACGTTTTCCACTAAGGAAGAGGCGATGAAACGGGAATATGCGATCAAGCAGATGACACGCAGGATGAAGCTTAAGATGATTGAGGAAAGAAATGGCTCTATGTGAATGGAAAAATGTTCACATGGGGCTTTTATTAGTTACAGACTGTATTTCTGAATTATAATTTTTTTCTAAGTATGAAATCGTACTTGACATGAGTACGATTTCATACTATAATGCCATTATGCAAGTACGAAATCATACTTAGGAGGGTTTATTATGTCAGATAGAACAAATGAGTTAATGCGGGAGTTTAACAAGGCTGATAAAGAGATCAATGATCTATACCATGATGTCGCCTGGAAGATGGGGATTTCTGACAGTGCTTTTTCTATTTTTTATATTCTCTATGACCTTGGGGACGGCTGCCTGCAGAAGGATATCTGCCGGGAGGCGTTTGCAAACAAACAGACCATCAATTCTTCGATTCGTAAATTAGAACAGGACGGATATATTTACCTGAAACAGGGCCGGGGAAGGGATAAACATATCTTTTTGACGGAGGCCGGAAAACAGTTTGTGGAAACGTATATCGCACCGGTAGTGGAAAAGGAAATAGAAGCATTTGCTATCTTGAAGATAGAAGAACAAGAAGAATTATTACGCCTGGTTAAAATTTATATGGGGCATTTAAAAACGAAGTTGAATGAACTCTGATCGTATCTGCAATATTTTTCAACAGGAGGGCAGTATTATGAAGTTAATTTTGCGGTTTGTAAAACCGTATAAGGGGTTATGTGTGTTTACCCTATTGACCATGTTCTTAGATGTGGCAGGAGGTCTGCTGATACCTGCCATCACAGCGGATATGATCAACGCCGGAGTAGGCGGCAGGGATATGGGATACCTGATACAGCGTGGAATCCTGATGCTGGGGGTGACCGTTATCACCAGCATGGGAGCTTTATTGGGAAGTTATCTGAGCTCGGACCTTTCTGCAAAAATCGGACGGGATATGAGAAATGCTATTTATGATAAATCACTTACATTTTCATCCTATGACTTTGAACAGTTTGGAACAGGATCTATGATCACCCGCACACTGAACGATGTCAATGTAATCCAGCAGGGCGTCGTATGGCTGATCCAGATGGTGCTGCCTGTCCCGGCAGTTTGTATCATGGGCGTTGTCATGGCTTTTACGATTGATACAATGATGGGATTTCTGCTAATCGGGGCGACAATTTTTATTCTTCTTCTGGCAGTTTTGGTTACCCGCAAAGCGTCAGTCATTTTTGACCGGCTTCAGAATTTCCTTGACCGGATGAATGTCGTTCTTAGAGAAAATGTAACCGGTGTCCGGGTGATCCGTGCCTTTAACAAGGAAAAGTACGAAGAAAAGCGGATGCGGAAATCCTTTGAGGATTATGCAGAATCTTCTATTAAAGCAAACCGGCTGTTTGCCGGGTTAGAAAGTGTTGCACTTTTATCCATCAATCTTTTTATCGTTGTCATTCTCTGGTTCGGAGGAAACCGGATCGGTGCAGGCTTTATGGAGATTGGAGATATTACCGCTTTAACACAATACGCTATGATGATCCTTTTTTATATCATTATGGCTCAGATGGTAATGATTATGATACCCAGAGCGATGATCTGTGTCAGGAGGATATCTGATGTACTGAACCTTACGCCGGAAGTTCAGGACGGTTCTGTTCCTATGGAAAATGGGAAAAGTCAGACGGACGATGTCATCCGTTTTCAAAATGTGGATTTTCGTTTTGCGGACGCGGATGAAAATACGTTGGAAAATCTAGATTTTACCTGTAAAAGAGGGGAGACGACTGCAATTATCGGAAGTACCGGGAGCGGGAAGTCTACAATTGCAAAATTAATTCTGCGGTTTCACGATGTTACGAACGGATCTATTCTCTTAAATGGAGAGGCGATCCAGAATATGACACAAAAAGAACTGAGGGAACATATTTCTTATGTGCCTCAAAAGGCATGGCTGTTTTCCGGAACAATCGCAGATAACCTGCGGCATGGAAATGATCATGCGACACAAGAGCAGATGGAGCATGCCTTATCAGCTGCCCAGTCCGGGTTTGTCCACAGTCTGCCAGAAGGTCTGAATGCTCCGGTATCACAAGGGGGAACCAACTTCTCCGGCGGGCAGAAGCAGCGCCTTTCGATAGCCCGGGCTTTGATTAAAAAAGCGGATCTGTACATTTTTGATGACAGCTTTTCCGCACTGGATTTTAAGACCGATGCGGCATTAAGAAAAGCGTTGTCAGAGGAAGTAAAGGACTCGGCAGTGCTGATCATTGCCCAGCGGATCAGTACCATTATGAATGCGGCACAGATTATTGTCTTAGAAGAAGGGCGTGTGGTCGGAATCGGCGATCATGATTTCTTAATGAAGACCTGTCCTGTTTATCAGGATATTGCAAAATCTCAAATGAAAGGAGGCGCAAACCATGGCTGATAATGATAGCAATGTAGAAATCCTTGCGGATGAAATGGAGTTTGAAACACCAGACCATGCCTTAAAAACATTACAAAGACTGTGGTATTCTGTAGGAGATCAGCACAAACGGCTGTCTATCGTTCTTGTGTCCGTTGTATTTTATACATTTCTCTCTATTATTGCACCGCTGTACAGTGCGCATATCGTAGATATGCTATGGAATAACATCAAACAGGCGATGTCGAATGGCACAGTATTTCGGATCACATGGACGGATGGAGGGAGAGATATCTTTTTCCTGCTGCTCATCTACCTGGCAACGGCTCTTTTCTATACGCTGCAGTCGTTTCTTATGTCCAGCTTTGCAGAAATCCTCAGTCTGCGGCTGCGGACGGAGATCAGTGAGAAACTGAACCGGCTCCCGCTTTCCTTTTTTGACCGGACAAAAACAGGGGCGATCTTAAGCCGGACCGTGAACGATCTGGACAAAACGGCAGAAGCCCTGCAGACAGGAATGCTCAAACTTTTTACGGCAGTGGGCATGGTCATAGGCTCCCTTGTTATGATGTTCCGGTTCAGTATACGATTAACGCTTATCTTCCTGGTATTTACGGCAATTGCCCTGGGAGTTACGAATCTTGTTTCAGCTAAAACACTTAAGTACGCGATGAGACGTCAGCAGTGTGTGAGCAATGTGACTGCACAGGTAGAGGAAGCATACAGCGGAAGGGTGATCATAAAAGCATTTAATCAGGAGGAAAGCAGCTCAAAAAATATGCACAAGGCTACAGAGGAGCTGGCCCAGATCAGTAAAAAAGCGGATTTCATGATCAATGCAATCAACCCGGCTATCCGGCTGATCAATCGTTTCGGTCAGGTACTGATTGCAGTAGCTGCAGGAAAAATGCTTTTAGACGGAGCCTTGACGGTAGGTGTATTTCAGGCATTTTTCCAGTATGTCAATCAGGCTTCCGAACCGCTGACAGAGGTTGCTTACATGGTAAATAGTATGCAGTCCGCGCTGGCTTCGCTGGAACGGATCTATGATTTACTCGACGAGCAGGAGCTTTCAAAGGAACCGGCTCTGCCGAAAGTTGTAAACGATGCCAACGGAAAGGTAGAATTTCAGAATGTCCGTTTTGGGTATACACCAGATCATATTTTAATGAACAATATCAGTTTTTCTGTGAAACCAGGGCAGAAGGTCGCGATCGTCGGCAGCACAGGTGCCGGGAAAACAACACTCATTAATCTGCTGATGCGGTTTTATGAATTAAACGGCGGGAAGATTACTATAGATGGAACAGATATAATGGAGATGACCCGCTCAAATCTGAGAAATAATTTTGGAATGGTATTGCAGGATACGTGGCTGTTCGGCGGTACGATCGCAGAAAATATTGCTTACAGCAAACCACAGGCGACCCGTGACGAGATTGTGGCGGCGGCAAAAGCGGCCAGGGTGGATTTCTTTGTCCGCACCATGTCACACGGGTACGATACAATTTTAAGTAATGATGCCGAAAATATTTCAACCGGCCAGCGGCAGCTATTGACAATAGCCAGAGTATTCCTCTGCGATCCGGCGGTTATTATTTTGGATGAGGCAACCTCCAGCGTTGATACCCGCACAGAGATCGAGATAGGTAAGGCGATGAAAGCCCTGATGAAAAATAGAACAAGTTTTGTAATTGCACACAGACTCTCAACCATTGTAGACGCTGATCTAATATTATTTATGCAGAATGGGAATATCATTGAACAGGGAACTCACGAAACATTGCTCCAGAAGAAGGGATCTTACGCAGAGCTGTATTACAGTCAGTTCGCATGATCCAGGAGGATGTCTGTGAATAAAAGAAATTGTAGATATTGAAGGAATGGAAACGTAAAAGAGAACCCTGAAACAAATCGGAACCGGTATGACCTATGTCACACCGGTTCCGGTTTGTTATTCTAGTAGTTTTCAGCTTTTCTTTCAAAGTGTGCACGTGGATGAGCACATACAGGACATACCTCAGGAGCTTCGTCTCCCTGATAGATATATCCACAGTTTCCACACTTCCATCCAAGAGGAGCTTCATCTTTGAATGTCTGTCCTGCACGGAAATGGTCAAGCAGCTTCTGATAACGCTTCTCGTGAGCAGCCTCAACCTCAGCTACACCTCTGAACTTAGCAGCCAGCTCTGTAAAGCCTTCTTCTTCAGCTTCTTTTGCCATACGGGCATACATATCTGTCCACTCATAGTTCTCGCCTGCAGCAGCGTCTGCAAGGTTCGCTTCTACATCACCGATTCCGTGGAACTCTTTAAACCACAGTTTTGCGTGCTCTTTTTCCTGGTCAGCTGTCTCTAAGAAAATGTTGGACATCTGAACGAATCCAGCTTTTCTTGCAGCTGAAGCGTAGTATGTATACTTATTACGTGCCTGTGATTCACCTGCAAATGCTTCCATAAGGTTTTTCTCTGTTTTTGTTCCTGCGTACTTAGACATAATATATCCTCCTTTGATTTGTTAATTCCATTATAGCGTAGTTATCTCTTTATGAACATATCAATTTCATGAAAAGTTGATGAAGTTAACATAAATAGATACAGTTCCCTCCGTCTGTTATGGAAAAGCAGATACCTGTGCAGGCATAAATCTGCGGCCCCATAACAGACGTGTGAACTGTAATTGTAAATGACCTGCACAGGAGAGGTTACTCCCATGCAGGCATTCACTATAGTTGTTGGGGTGTATGAAATTCTATTATATAAGGATCAAGGATTAGCCGAAGTATCTCTTTAACAGACCTTCGAATGCTTTTCCGTGACGAGCTTCGTCTCTTGCCATCTCGTGTACTGTATCGTGGATTGCATCCAGGTTAGCAGCTTTTGCACGTTTTGCAAGGTCAAACTTACCAGCTGTAGCGCCGTTCTCAGCGTCAACTCTCATCTCAAGGTTTTTCTTTGTGCTGTCTGTTACAACTTCGCCTAATAACTCAGCGAACTTAGCAGCATGCTCTGCTTCTTCGTAAGCAGCTTTTTCCCAGTACAGTCCGATCTCCGGATATCCTTCTCTGTGAGCAACTCTAGCCATTGCAAGGTACATACCAACCTCTGAGCATTCTCCTTCGAAGTTAGCTCTTAAATCAGCGATGATGTCTTCGCTAACGCCCTTAGCAACACCTACAACGTGCTCTGCAGCCCATTCTCTGTCACCTGTCTGCTCTTTGAACTTATCAGCCGGTGCTTTACAGATCGGACATTCAGCCGGTGCAGCGTCTCCCTCGTGAACATAACCACATACTGTACATACAAATTTTTTCATAACTTTAAATCTCCTTTTCTTTTATATATTTTTATTTTATTGTTGGTAGCCGTAAGACCGATTGGCCTGGCGGTAATTTATTTTTAATATAGGAAGCAGGTCATACTTCCTATATTAATCACATTTAAAACTTCCCATACAATGGATGCTGTATGGATGCCATTAGACATGATATGAAAAATATCTAAGGCTATGACTTTTGGATGCAGTCACCGCATTTGCCATAAAAAATGGTGGTGCTGGATTCTATGATGCCGTCAAAATTATCTGCGGCAGCCTTATTGACCTGTTCGATCTTCTTCATATCCAGGTCCAGATCCAGAACTCTTCTACAGTTGGTGCAGAAAAAATGATTGTGCGGCACAATGTTGCCATCAAATCTGTCTCCACCGTCGGGGGTCGGAATCTTGATTGCCTCCCCTAAATCAGTCAGCAGGTTTAAATTCCTATATACGGTACCGAGACTGATGTTCGGAAATTCTTCCTTCACATGCAGGTAAACCGTATCGGCAGTGGGATGTTCTTTGGTCATCGCCAGATAGTTCTTGATGCATTCACGTTGCCGACTATACTTTAAAGCTGCCAATATAAACCTCCTTTCAATTTCTAAAGTAATAATAGTAATTGTTACTGTAATTAGAATATAATACATAATTCAGGAAATGTCAATAGAAAAAATAAAAATAGTTACTAATTTTTTTAGAGAAAGCCTCTCTGCGGATAGAATCAGGCAAAACAGTAATAATAGCTGATGAGAATACGTGTTTATTCTTATATATATACTCCTATATTCTCAATCAGAAAGAATACAGGTAAAATAAGGAAGTTATGAAAAAAGCATTTAAGGGAGACAGAAAATGGAACAGACAGACTTGCTGCTATTCAAACAATATCTTTATAAGAAAGGATGTGTAAACAACACGATAGAAAAGTATCTAAGAGATGTAAAGTTCTTTCTTAGTAAAGCAGAGCGTATTGATTATGAATCATTACGAAAGTACCGGGAAGAATTGATCGGGCTTTATGCACCGAACAGTGTAAACTCTATGATCGCTGCGTTAAACCAGTACCTTATATTTTTAAATAAGGAAGAATACCGATTAAAGCCGGTGCGGATACAGAGAAGGATATTCTGTGAGGCTGGAAAGGATCTGGATAAAAAGGAGTATAAAAGGCTGGTGACAGCTGCAAAAGAGAATGGAAAGAAGAAACTGGCTCTGATCATCGAAACGATCTGTGGAACCGGCATCCGGGTGTCAGAGCTGGAATACTTTACTGTAGAAGAGATCAAAAAAGGGCAGATCAAAATCCATAATAAAGGGAAGATCAGGGTGATCATGATTCCTCACAAGTTAAAAATGAAATTGCTGTACTATGCCAAAAAGAATCATATCAAAACCGGATGTCTTTTTATTACAAAGAATGGGAATGCTATGGACCGGAGTAATCTATGGTCCGCAATGAAAAAACTGGCCAAAAGCGCAAATGTATCAGAAGAAAAGATATTTCCTCATAACCTGCGTCATTTATTCGCAAAAACCTACTATTCAGTTACAAAGGATATTTCGAAGCTGGCAGATATCTTAGGACACAGCAGCATCAATACAACAAGAATCTATACAATATCTTCGGGGGCAGAGCATCAGCAGCAAATTGAACGATTGGGATTAATATTTTAGAGATACCACATAATATCCATTATGTAGTTATAACCTTAGATTTTCAGTATACAACAGACCTGTACATATTTATAAATTAACACACCGGACCAGGCTTGTCAATAAAATGGACAAAAATTGTCATATATTGTAGGATTTTTAGATTTTTTCTGATGATATACTTGAATTCCTACCTAAATTATATAAATTTTTATACCAAAATTTTAGGTTATCGCTGAAAGCCCCGGAAATACGGGCATTTCGCAGGATATGAGAACTCAATTTACTACCAATTTACTACTTTCGGATTGA
>NZ_JBZUUL010000034.1:0-30004 GCF_058819085.1 Faecalicatena sp. | reverse complement strand
TGCATGGGTACATCCTGCTTGCCTCCATGCAGTGCTTGTACTCCCTGCAGTCTTTGCATGTAGCTGGGCGGTCACGCGTCCTGTGTTTTCTCATGGGCTTTTTCCTCCTCAATACCTATATGCCTGTAAAATTTACGGCGATATATTACGAATCTATCCAGCTTCTTTCCTGTCTTTTTTTTAGGGATCACTTCTCCGAAGTTCCATATGCCCTGCCTTATGTGCTCCCTTACAGACTGTTGGCTACAGCCTAAAATCTGGGCTACGGCAGAAATACTTATGGTTTCCTTCTGCACAATTTCACACCTCCTTCTGGTAATTTCTTCCTTTTTAATGTAAGTCCGTTTTATAGGACATACGTTATGCTACAATGTACTTGTCCCGCTATTCGAGGAAGTATTCAATAGTTACGCCGAAGTAATCTGCAAGGATTTTGAGTTTATCAGCCTTAGGGGAACTTATTCCTCTTTTCCAATCTGATAAAACAGACTGTGCAATACCAGTATCTTTTGATACTTGGTATGCCGTTTTGTTGCATTTTGCCAATAATTCAGAAAATTTTTTGTACACTTTTACACCACCTTTCCATATGTATAATATTGTAATTACTACGGAAATATGATATACTTCGTTTACCAGACAAAGTAATATATATTTCCGTAGCATCCAAGTACTACGTTTTTACTTGGTATGCTCATACTATACTACGTTATAACGGAGTAGTCAACAACTATTTCGTTTTTACTTAGTATTCGTCTTAAATTTGTGAAAGGTGGACAAAAAATGTATGAGATTTTTAGCAAATTACTACACATTTACGGAGTAACAGCGTATAAAGTGAGCAAAGAAACCGGAGTATCGCAATCTACATTGAGTGACTGGAAATTGGGAAAGATTACTCCTAAATCAGATACATTAAAAAAATTAGCAGATTATTTTGGCGTAACAATAGATTACCTTATGACCGGAAAGGAGGATGAGAAAAAAGAAACGCATACACTCACCAAGCGAGATGAAAAAGAGATTAATAATATTCTCTCTAATACCGAACAGTTATTGCAACAAGAAGGACTAATGTTTGACGGAGATCCAGCAAGTCCAGAAGCTATTGAATCAATCTTATCCGCAATGAAAATAGGAATGGAAATGGCGAAACAAAAAAATAAGGAGAAGTACACTCCTAAAAAGTACCGAAAAAAGGAATGATTTTATGGATATACCTAATATCGTAAGAACTATAGTTGAAAAATGCGAGACAAGAAATCCATTCAGAATAATAGAGCAACTTGGTGTAATCCTGATATATTATCCACTAGAGGGAGTTAATGGATTTTATCAATATTTCCAACGTAATAGCATTATCTACATAGATGAGCGCCTATCCGAACACGAAGCATTATTTGTATGTGCACATGAACTGGGGCATATGTTAATGCACAAAAAATCAAATGCCGTGTTTTTGGATTCACGTTCGCATCTTAATACATGCAAATATGAGATGGAGGCTAATCGGTTCGCCGTGAACCTTTTAATTTCTGACAGAGACTTAAGAGAGTACTTAGATTATACGACCGATCAGTTATCTAGTCTTTTTGGCTGTAGTAAAAAAATGATAGAATTAAGAATGAAAGACTTTGTTTGATGTTATACCGGAAAGATTAACAATATGTGGTGTTATAATGGTACAGAAAAAAGGAGATTTTTATGAAAAAGAAACTATTTGAGTATGCATTGACTTTGATTTTATCATCGACATTATTAGTTGGATGTGGAAATAATAACAACTTAAGTTTCGGAAAACCATATTCTATAAAAGCCAAGGGGGCTAGTGCTGACATTACAATAAATGGCGCTACAAGAACAACATTACTTGAAGAGTTTAACGGGGATACTGATAATGATATTGTTTATATTGATTGCACTATCAAATTAACAGACTCCGGTGACAACTATTATCTATCAACTTACGACTTTGAAGGAAATATACGAGTTAAAGACGAAAACGGAATAGTGCTCGACTTTTTTGAATTTGCACTTCCAGGTGAAGACGTAACTGTTGTCGATTTAGAAGAAAATAAGAACATTGATTGTTCATTTCCTGTTGTCGTACCTATGGAAACCAAGCGTATTGTAGTTGATATATTAAATGATGATAATTACAGCAATGAAATAACATTAAAAATTGAATAATCGAACTAAGTATAGTCACATTTAAATAACATAAGAACACGTTGTTATGCCCAAGAGCTTAACATAACTCAAATGTCAAAAAGACACTATAAAAAAGGGGGAAATTTTATGAAATGCACGAACTGCGGAACAGAATTTGAGGGAAAGTTTTGCACAAACTGTGGAAAGCCCGTTAATGAAACTGTCCTAGACTCAAATTCAAAGTCACAAAATGAAACTAAAACTGAAAGTACATCTAATGTATCTAAATCGACAGAAGGATCAACATCAAAAGCATTTATCCTTCCAGAACCGGAACTACAGCCGCAAAAAAAGAAAAAGCCTGTCCGTTTAATGATTGAAATTATTGGGTGTATTTTGCTAATTATCTTAGCGGTTTCGTTATCGGGTAAAGTACCGGAAAAAGATTATAATAGTCTCAAAAATGACTATGATACGCTTTCTAAAGCAAACGAAAAGGCTGAAAACGAATTGAAAAAACTAAGACAAATGGAAACAGAGTATAATGAGTATAAAAAACGTATGGAACCTTACGAAGATCTGCAAACAAAAGAAGCAGAAGCCAGAAAAATTGAGGCTGAAAAAGTAGCTGCTGAAAAAAAAGCCGCAGAAGAAAAAGCTGCTGCTGAAGCTGCCGCTGCTAAAGCTGCAGAAGAAGCAAGAGGATACGAAACAGGTATCACATATGATCAGTTAGCAAGAACCCCTGATAATTTTACTGGTCAGAAGGTAAAATTCTACGGAAAAGTTATTCAAGTAATGGAAGATGGTAGCGATATTCAAATTCGATTAGCTGTAGACGATAATTATGACACAATTTTGTATGGTCAATATTCATCATCAATAGTAACTTCGAGAATACTTGAGGATGATTACATAACTATTTATGGAACATCTGTTGGTACAATATCATACACATCCACATTAGGTGGAACTATTACTATACCTGGAGTATATATTGATAAAATAGACCAATAAAATATAAAAACCGCCCCTGCTACCAACAGGAACGGCTTAATGTACATCCGAAGATATACAAGTGTTATGAACAAATACATTGTATCATCTTTGGGGCAGCCATGCAATCGGAACATATTTTCGATGGCTGTTATTTTTATACTCATTTTTAAGAAAGGATGATGATACATGCCAAGAAGAGCAAAGCACCCAAAACTACCAAACGGATATGGCAGCATAAAATATCTCGGTCCAGGCCGTATAAACTGCTACGCTGTACATCCTCCAACCACGGAATTTACTCTTGATGGAGTCCCTAAAACACCCAAGGCTCTCTGTTATGTGGATGATTGGTACAAGGGATTCACTGTATTGACCTGGTATAAGCGCGGTGAGTATTATCCGGGACGAGAGGCAGAACTGCAGGATGATAGTAATAACCTCCAAATGCAGGTACAAAAGATTCTGTCTCAGTACAATCAAAATACAAAGGCAGCCAAATCACTTAAAACCTTTTCGGAAGTCTTTATGGACTACTATAAGGAGAAATTCAAACAGGATTATGGACATATGGGCAAAAAGGTCAGCATGGAGAGAAGTATGTGCGCTGCATATAAAAATGCATCCTCTCTTCATGACAAAACTTTTACGCAGCTTACGCAAAAGGACCTTCAAGATGTAATAGATTCCTGCACATTAAAACGATCATCTATAGAACTTATTTTGGTACTCTTTAGACAGATGTATGTATACGCGGAGGCTAATGACATAGCAGAGAAGAATTATGCCAAATTTGTACGAATAAATAAGGAGGAAGATGACGAACATGGAATTCCATTTACATATAACGAACTTAAAAAGCTTTGGAAAAATAAAGATAATGAGATAGTCGAAATGATACTGATCATGTGCTATTCCGGTTTTAGAGTTACGGCATACAAATCGCTAAAAATAGACTTGGAACAGAAGTTCTTTCAAGGCGGCATAAAAAACGAGAGCAGTAAAGGCAGAATCGTCCCGATACACTCTGGTATATATGACCTCGTGAAACGCCGTTTAATGCGAAACAACGGTTCTTTGATAGAATTCCCAGATAAATTCAGAAACTCAATGTATGAGACGCTGAATACTCTAGGGATAGAAAAACATACTCCTCATGACTGCCGCCATACATTTTCCAAACTTTGTGAGGATTATGAGGTGGCGGAAAATGATCGAAAACGTATGCTCGGTCATAGTTTTGGAAATGATATTACAAATAAGGTCTATGGACACAGAGATCTTGAAAAGCTAAGAGAGGAAATTGAAAAGATAAAGATTTGTTACTAACTTGTTACTAACCGTCTGATTTTATTTGATTTTTATGAGTGTTATTTGCGACTCTTTTATAAGCAACAAATGCAGTAAAATCAAGGCTTTTCGGAATTCTCGCCCCGATTTTACTGCATACTTATTTTCTTACAAATTTTAACCAGCAGTTAAAAAGCCGAAATTCCGCAGATATTTTCTCCTGCGAAATTCCGGCTTCTATGATTTTTTCATTCGATTTTTTATTCATCAAATGTTATTTCAATCTGATAAAGTGAATTTTCTCTCATAAATTCTTCCAGCTCGTTTCCTTCGGCAACGCGCTTCTGCAGCTGTATATACTTCTCTTCATCCGGTTCACGGAAATAGTAAACGGTTATTTTAGATACGTTATGGTCTTTCACCGGTATCATACCCAGCTTATCCATCATATACTTTCCATCCGCATCTAATACGAATCTGATATCTCCTTCCTTTGTTGCATCAACTTCGTTTAGTATAATCTCATATGGCGTCTTCGTTACCGATACAATCCCTTGTCCTGTTGGCGCAAAATCATCAATCTCTTTTGTAATCGTTTGTTCTGTATCCATCGTCACTTTTGCCGATAATTCCCAGCCGGCATCTGAGAATGTCTCAATTTTGCCAGTTTCATTACCAACTTCTATTCGATTGACATGCATATCCCATTGAAACGAATCTGGTATTTCTACGGCAGAAAGATCTCCTATATTAAAATTAATTCGAAATGCGCCTGCAAATGTATGATCATCCAGAAATTCTCCGACCACCCACATATATTCATACCCTTGGGTTACCTCATCTTCCATAAAATCGAATTTATGACTGACATCCATGAATATCTGTTGTTTCATTTCTCCCTGGTCTTCATATCCTTCCTGTGCATATTTGGGGAATGCCTCGTTCGATTCAACCAGTACGGACACATTCAACGCCTCTGTATTACAGTACAATTCCGATAAAGTCACCTTAATGCCCTCTGCCTCACTGACATTTGTTCCCTTCACCGGCTGGGCATCTTTACTGTAATTCCCGGAATACTGCTGTTTATCCTGTACCTTATCAAACAGACGTCCGATGAGTGGGATCTGGCTTGCCATAACTGGATTGGAGATGCAGATTCCGGCTCCCGCTGCCAATAGTATCGCTGCTGCAGTACAGACAGACAGCAGTTTCATTTTCCGTTTCTTCTTATATAATACGTGAACCTGATCCAGATTCTGATTTATCACATTATTTAGTTCCTTTTCCGGTACTTCGATTCTGTCAAATATGGTCAGCATACATATAATCCTCCTTTAAATATTTTTTTAATAAATCCCGTGCACGGCTTAAATACGCCTTTATCGTTCCCTCTGGTACTTCCAGCACAAATGCGATCTCATGCACGGACATTTGGCTGAAATATTTCAAGATTATAACTGTTCGGTACTTCTCGGGAAGCTGCTCTATCGCATCATGAAGATCATACTGTTCCTCCAGGGACACTCCTCTATTCCTTTCGGAAATCTGTACCTCATTTATATCACTATAATATACGATTTTTTTCTGCGCATCATTGGCCGCATTTATCAGAATTCTTGTGATCCATGTTTTAAAATGCTCTGCATTCCTCAGTGATTTTATATTCTGATATCCCTTGAGCACTGTTGTACCGACCACATCCAGCGCATCTTCCTGGTTCTTCATAGACAGGAATGCCATTTTATATAGATACGTCTGGTATTCTAAAATCAGCTGCCCATAAGCCTCCGCATTTCCCCGTATTGCCTTTTTCACCAGCCTTTGGTGCTTTTCATCCTTATTCATCTGTCTGTTTTGTTCCTTTCCGGTAAAATAAGATTTTTGATACTCTGTATCACCGCGGCAGCAGTTTTTTTCCAAAAGGTCCAGCGCTTGAAATTCCCCTTTTAGACTCTGCTTTTTATTTTACACCTATTAGACCCTGGAGCCTTAGATTTGGTTACAATATTTTATCAAATTATTTTTATGCATAACCATTGTATATTTTTGGTCTCAACATGCATATTTAATTAAAACTTACATAAAAAATGAATTTTTTTACATTTTCTATTGCATAATTATAAAAAATGGTGTATAGTATGTGTTAGCTCGTTGAACAATAACAGTTCAATAGGAATGTCTTATTTCGAGCAGCGCTCGATGAGATAGATATATTATAATACAAGTGAAATGCATTAGGAGGCAAATAAAATGAGTAAAGAAAAAGTTATTTTAGCGTATTCAGGCGGACTTGATACCACCGCGATCATCCCTTGGTTAAAGGAAAATTTTGATTATGAAGTTATCTGCTGCTGCATCGACTGCGGACAGGGTGAAGAGTTGGACGGATTAGAAGAAAGAGCTAAATTATCAGGTGCTTCTAAATTATACATAGAGAATATTATTGATGAATTCTGTGACGATGTTATCGTTCCATGTGTTCAGGCAAGCGCTGTTTACGAAAACAAATACTTACTTGGAACTTCCATGGCACGCCCGATCATCGCCAAAAAGCTGGTTGAGATCGCCCGCAAGGAAGGCGCTACCGCAATCTGCCACGGCGCTACTGGGAAAGGAAACGACCAGATCCGTTTTGAACTGGGGATCAAAGCACTCGCTCCCGACATCAAGATCATTGCTCCATGGCGTATGACTGATGTATGGACCATGCAGTCCCGTGAGGATGAGATCGAATACTGCCATCAGCATGGAATCGATCTTCCGTTTGATGCAAAGCACAGCTACAGCCGTGACCGTAACCTGTGGCACATCAGCCATGAAGGTCTGGAACTGGAAGATCCGGCAAATGAGCCAAACTACGACGACCTGTTAGTACTGGGTGTAACTCCTGAAAAAGCACCGGATGAAGGCGAATATGTAACGATGACATTCGAGGCAGGTGTACCGAAGAGCCTGAACGGAAAAGAAATGAAGGTTTCTGAGATTATTACTGAGTTAAATGCACTGGGCGGAAAACATGGGATCGGTATCGTAGACATCGTAGAGAACCGTGTCGTAGGTATGAAATCCCGCGGTGTTTATGAGACTCCTGGCGGAACGATCCTGATGGAAGCACACGATCAGCTGGAAGAGCTTGTTCTTGACCGTGCAACATACGAAGTAAAGAAAGATATGGGCAACAAGCTTGCACAGATCGTATATGAAGGAAAATGGTTCACACCACTTCGCGAGGCAGTACAGGCATTCATCGAAGTGACACAGAAGTATGTGACCGGAGAAGTGAAGTTCAAGCTTTACAAAGGCAATATCATCAAAGCCGGAACCACCTCACCATACTCACTCTACAGCGAGTCGCTGGCAAGCTTTACAACAGGCGAGCTGTATGACCACCATGATGCAGAAGGATTCATTAACCTGTTTGGACTGCCGCTTAAGGTGCGCGCTATGAAGATGCAGGAGCATGATCAGCAATAAGCCTCAAAACTAAATAACATATATAGGCTGAGAAACGCTATAAAAATGCGTTCCTCAGCCTATTTTTCATCTGTATCCTTCTGGAATTATTTTCTGTAGGAGAAACCAAAACGCTTACTCTTCCCTGTCATTGGTCAGTTTCAGCTTGTCCAATACAAAGAACATCAGTCCCATCATCATTCCAACCACACAGGCAAGTACCATTCCTGAAAGCTGGATCGTTCCAAACTGAACGGAAATCCCCGAGAGACCTGTTACAAAAATGACAGAAGTCATTGCCATATTTCTTGACTTTCCATAATCCACCTGAGCTTCTACAAGAATACGGATACCGGATGCACCGATCATACCGTAGAGCAAAAATGAGATTCCACCGATAACCGGACCCGGGATCGTACTGATCATTGTTGTCATCTTACCGATAAAGGAGCAGATGATAGACAGTACCGCCGCCCCGCCGATCACATAGACACTGTAAACCTTTGTGACTGCCATGACTCCGATGTTTTCTCCATAAGTTGTTGTCGGAACGGAGCCGATAAAACCAGAGATCATCGTGGAAAAATTATCCGCAAACAGGGAGCGGTGCAGCCCCGGATCTTTCAGCAGATCTCTTCCAACTACCTTGCTGGTCACGATCTGATGCCCGATATGCTCGGATGCGATTACCAGCAATACCGGCAGGATGATAACGATAGCCTCCCATTTAAATCTCGGTGTGGCAAAATTCGGCAGTGAAAACCAGGCGGCCTGTCCCACTTCTTTGAAATCCACGATTCCGCACAAAAGCGCTGCCACGTACCCTGCGATGATTGCGATCAGGATCGGGATAACAGATAAAAACTTGCGGAACACGACAGATCCGATCACAGCGGTCAGCAGCGTAACTAAGAATACAATCACATTCTTAGGGTTAACCACCTCATCCTTTAACCCTGCATTGGAAGCCGCTGTACCTGCCAGTTCCAGGCCGATCAGCGCAACGACCGGCCCCATAGCTGCCGGAGGGAGTACAACATCGATCCAGTCCGAACCGAATTTGTAGATGACCAGTGCCAGAATGCAGCCGCAGAATCCGACTACTACAAAACCACCCAGGGCATAATTATAGCCCCATTTGCTGATAACGATCCCTGCCGGTGCAAGGAATGCAAAACTGGAGCCTAAATATGCCGGTGCCTTTCCCTTTGTGATCAAAATAAATAACAGTGTGCCGATCCCATTCATAAATAATACAATGGCCGGATTAATCCCGAATACAAACGGAACCAATACAGATGCTCCGAACATCGCGAACATGTGCTGGATGCTCAGCGGCACAAGCATCTTAAATGGAACTTTTTCTTCAACCTGAATAATTCTTCGACTCTCCATATAGCCCTCCACTTCTCTTATTCACATTATCGTTCTCTATTGTATCATAAACGTTCCGTTCTTAAAAGACCTGGTTGTTTCGTTTTCTCCTTCTTTTTTCTCATCAATAAAAGCTAAGAAGCAGACTACATTACCGAACGGATCACCCGCAGTGCGTTTTCAGACATGATCTTATCAAGCTGGCGGGGTGTGATCCCTCTGTGTCTCATCGCCTCCCATACCATTTCCATCTCCGATACATCGTTGATCCATCCCTCACCAGGCTCATTGTCAAACCCGTCAAAATCCGTTCCGATCGCAGCCACATCTTCCCCTCCGACCCGGATCATATGTACTGCATGGCGTGCAATATCATCCACCACCGCCATCCTGCCATTGCATAGGAATGCAGGGTAAAAATTAAGACCTGCCACCCCGCCCTGTTCTCCCAGCGCTTTAAGCATCTCATCCGTCAGATTTCTCGGATGGTTACACAGAGCACGGGCATTGGAATGGGACGCACAGATCGGCTTACTGCTGACTCGGATACAGTCCCAAAAGCCACCGTCCGACAAGTGCGACACATCCACCAGCATTCCCAGCTCATTCATTCTTTCTACTGCCTGCATCCCGAAACTTGTCAGTCCCTTCTCCATGACACATGACTCCCGGCTGTTAGGATATCCCAGGCAGTTCGCGTAATTCCATGTCAGGGTGATCAATCTGATCCCCGCGTCATACAATGTATGAAGTCTCGACAGGCTGCCGTTTAGAATCCCGCCCTCCTCTGCAGTCTTAACCGCTGAGATCATGCCGTTCTCCTTGTTTTTTAAGACTTCCTCATAGGAATGCGCTACCTTAAGCTTATCATTCTGCTCCTTCTCGATTCTCTCTGTCATTTCTAAAACCGCCTGCCAGGCTCTGTCCCACGCATCCGGGCTGATCCCTTCCATCACTGCCTTCTTCGGGCCTGCCCCTCTGTCTGTTTCATAAGATACCGCATAGACAAAACAGGCAAAAAACTGTACCAGTGTTCCCGCCTTCTCCATCTTTTCAATATTGATACAGAGATTGTTATTCCTTAAATTCTCTTCTGAGGAACGTCCCATCAACTGGCTGATCGTATCGCAATGCATGTCTGCTAAATTCATCATTACTGCTCTCCTTTTCTATTCTGCTTCTGACGAAAGGTATATTTTCCCATCCTTTTACATACCCTATATTCAACATATTAGTGTACGGTTCTTTTGCTGTCAAACTATCTTATGCCAGAGAAGGAGTGCTTATGAAACCCAAAATCGGAGTTGTTGTCTGTGGACTTGCAGGCGACAGACAATTTGTTACCAATACTTATATCCAGTCCATCCGCTATTCAGGAGGACTGCCGTTTATCCTGCCTCTGATCAGATCTGATTCAGCCATCCAGGAATATATTTCATTCTGCGATGGCTTCCTGTTCTGCGGGGGCAACGACATTACCCCTCTTCTATTTGGAGAGGAGCCTAAAAACGGGATCGGAAAAACGAATATCACCCTGGATCTGTTTCAGATCCGCCTGATGAAGGCCATTCTTCCCACGAAAAAACCGGTTTTCTCCATCTGCCGGGGAATGCAGGTATACAATGTGGCCTGCGGCGGAACCATTTACCAGGATATCTCCCTGCAGCCGGGCAGGCCGCTGAACCATATGCAGCAGTCCTATGCCCGCTCGGAAGCCAGTCACAAGATCCTTGTGGAAAAAGATTCACAATTGTGCAGGTATATCGGCTCACGCTTAAATGTGAACAGTTTTCACCATCAGAGCGTAGGGATGCTGGGACGAGGCCTTTCCGCCTGCGCACATGCCGCTGATAAAACTATTGAGGCCATTGAGATGCCAGATCATCCGTTTGCGATCGGTGTCCAGTGGCACCCGGAATGTATGTACCGCAGCTCCCCTGAGATGCGGGAGCTCTTCTCCGAATTCGTCCTGCATGCACGTCTGTGTCCACCTGCCAGACCTGATAAAGACAGCCCCTCCAATCCAAAAGCGGCCAATACAGATCCCATGAAGACAGCTCCTCCTTACACCGGCTCTGCGAAAGCCGGCAGTCATGCTGAATTGGAAAAATCTTCCTCCACGAAGGTGTTTAATTACGAATAAGAATATGATGTCATAAATGGGCACTTTTACATTCATGATCTGATTATATTTTCTCCCGCTGCGGGCATAATAAACCTCGTAACAATTAATTTTTAAGGAGGTTTTACCATGGCTGAAATTTCTATGCTTGATTTACAGAATCTGCGTCATTTAATTGGCGGTTATGACACAACACATTGCAAAATGACTGAATATGCATCCCAGGCTGAAGATCCTGAGGTGAAGAAGCTGTTCCAGGATGCAGCTGATTCTGCAATGAAAAACAAACAAGATCTGATGAAATTCTTATAAGGGGTGACGCATATGAATGAAAAAACAATGGTTTCCGATGCTTTAGTCGGAGTAAACGGAGAATTAAAGATGTTTGGCGGAATGATCCCGCAGACAGAAAACAAAGAATTAAAGCAATGCTTAAAGCAGATCCGTAATGAATGCGAAATGTCACAGGAGAAGCTTTACCAGGTTGCAAGAGAAAAAAGTTATTATATTCCTGCTGCCAAGGCAACACAGGAAGAGATCGATCATGTAAAAAACATTCTGAACCAGCCGAAGACGTTCTAAGTCACACATCGTCTCGTTGAAGAAACAAGGATCAATTTAAAAAGAAGGATACCGTGTGCTGATCGCACCTGTGTATCCTTCCTTTTTACTGCTTAGCATTCTTTACTCTTTTTCTTTTCCCTCTGCCCAGAGCTCGTCTGCCTTTCCCTTCCATTCTTCGGCATACTCCATACATTTTCCACAGAGGTGTTCCACTGGCTCAGGTGACTGCATATCTGTGGATTTTGCACCTGTTTTCTTCACCATTTCCATCAGCTTTTCCGGATTTTCGAGCATCGGACAGGGCCTTAAATGGTTTTCGTTGAAGGGCTGCCCTTCCCGGTATGCCATGAACAACGGCTGCTTTAATGCCTCAAGCAGGCTGACCTCTTTGATATTGGCACTGGAATAGTGGATAAAAACACATGGTTCCACGTCTCCGTTGGGATTGATATGACAGTAGTTTCTGCCTCCCGCAATACATCCGCCCACATATTCCCCGTCATTTTGGAAGTCAAACGTAAAGATCGGCTTACCGCCTTCCATCCCGCGAATCTCACGGATCCTGTGATACATATACTCTCTCTGCTCCTTTGTCGGCATCAGTTCCACAGCAGCATCATTTCCTACCGGCATATAGTGGAAATACCATGCATAACGACATCCTTTTTCGATGATCATATCCAGAAATTCATCCGAGGTGACCGTACCGATGTTCGCTCTGGTATAGCAGATCGAGGTGCCGAATATCTGTCCATGCTTTTTCAATGTGTCCATCGCTTCCATGACCTGATTGAATACTCCTGCCCCCCGCCTTCCATCATTGACCTCTTCGTATCCCTCCAGACTGATGGATAAGGTCAGATTCCCAACCCGGTCCATCTCCTTGCAGAATGCGTCATCCACCAGTGTTCCGTTCGTAAATGCATGAAATGCACAATCGTTGTGTTTCCCGCATAGCCGGATGATATCCGCCTTTCTTACAAGCGGTTCCCCGCCCGTATACATATAGAAGTAAATGCCCAGCTCTTTCCCCTGAGTAATTATGCTGTCCAGCTCCTCGTAAGTCAGCGACATGGTATGTCCGTACTCTGCCGCCCAGCAGCCCGTACATTTCAGATTACATGCACTGGTCGGATCCAGCAGGATCAGCCAGGGTATATTGCATTGATACTTTTCCCGGCTCTCATGCATGATCTTTGTCCCGCTTAACATGGCCTCGAACCCTAAGTTCATTGCAGTTGTGCGAATCACATTCGGGCTGACCTCATCTAAGATCCGGTTCACATACTTCATCCATTTTCCTTCCGGATCCCGGATCATCCTTCTTGCCGCAGCATAACTCTCCGGGCGGAATCTGTCTTTTGCAAAATCCTCTGTCAGGTCAACAATTTTTAAAAAGCTCTTTTCACGGTCTTTATTGATATGTCTCATTGCAGAATCAATCATTTTTCCAAATGCGGCTCTCTCTGCCTGATGTCTTATTTTTCCCATAACTTCGATCCTCTACTTTCCTAAACCCTTTTCTAAACGTACAGCACACCTCGTTTTATCTAGCTGATTCCCCGTACTAACAGTTCAATTCCTCCCATCAAAAGGATGCATCCTCCCAGAGTGACCGCCTTGTTCTTTGACTGGCAGCCCATCCAGTATCCCGCATAAATCCCCGCAGTCACACTCAATGCTGTCACGATTCCCACGCTGAGAATTGTAAAGAAAAAGTCTGCCTGAAAGAACCCGAAACCGATTCCGGCAAGGAATGCATCTACACTTGTAATGCATGCCCATATGGCGATCTGTTTTATCCCCACGGTATCATCCTTGCGCTCGATGACCACTTTCTGCTTTCCGGCTTTTACAATCATATACAGACCGAGGCCGACAAAAATAATGACGGAAAAAATTTTCCAGTGTAGCGCGGCCCGGCCCGCAGACACTTTCAGGACCGGTATGCTGGTAACCAGATTCCCAAGCAGCAGGCTTGCCATCTGCCATACCGTAAAAACCGCGCCGATCTTGACGAGTGAACTTTTCCTAATCTCCGGCAGCATAGCGCCTTTATACAGGGCATATGCAAACACATCCAGGGATAAGCCGACTGAAATCATCAGGATTTCAAATACTGCCAATTTCCTCCTCTCCTTCCCCTTTTCTTTGCTTACTTTTATTCTAACCCCCGTACTCCGGGAAGATAATATGCAGGCATACCACATTGTATCCTGAGAGGGACAATCCTCCCATTCTGGCGCTCTTTCGGCTACAGATCCCACAATCTGTTGCCTGCCCGGCCGCAGGGTGTTTCAAGAGCAAAGGTTTTATGATATAATTTCTGAAAAGGAGAAACGATCATGGAAGATAAAAAGGAATTGACAAAGGATTTACTCACGATGTCTTTCAAAGAGCTGGTCATGCAGACTCCCTTTGACAAGATCACGATCAAAATGATCACCGACGGGGCAGGGGTAATACGACCTACTTTCTATAAACATTTTCAGGATAAATACGAGGTGATAGAATGGATTTTAGAAAAGGAAATCGCCAGTAAGATCCAGGTACTGGCAGATTATAATATGGAAGAGGAGATTTTCCGCCTTCTGTGCAGCTGCCTTGAGAAAGACCGTGAATTTTATAAGAAATTATATGTGGTCGAGGGACCGAACTCCTTCGAAGATCTGCTGTACCGCTATGTTTTCAATCTGCTTTTGTCCCTGCTGAATAAATACCCCCTGCGGTCCCCGGACAAGATAGCGATGCTGTCCAAGGACGCGCTGGCAAGGTTCTATACATTCGGTCTGACAGATTCTTTAAAATACTGGATCACTCACGATACTCCCTACTCTTCTGAGCAGGTATGTGAGGCTTACAACTATATCATACGAAATTCCATCCTGGATGTCATAGAATTTCCCAGGACGAATTCGTAAGCCTGACAGCTGATTCATGGGCGCAGTTTCGGAAATATCCGTGACTGAAAGTATTTTTTTCCCCAACATTACAAAATTATTCTTTTCTTCTGTACAAAAGTCGGCTCCTATGATATATTAAAAAAAATTTAAAGAATATATGCTTACCGGCAGCGGGAATCAGGTGCGAATCCTGAACGATGAGGTCACTGTGAGAGGATCAACGATCCTTGTAGTCAGATTACCTGCCGGCAGGTAGAATGAAGCTTCCATTCAAAGCCGAGCATTCTGAACATGTCGATTACAGACAGGTTTTTTGCGTGGAGGCAGGCCTGTCTGTTTTTGTTGGCCAAATTCTATTTTTATAAGTCAGATAAAGCTCAAACTGCAGGAAAGAACAGGAGGATAAAAGAAATGGAAGAAAAGAGAAAAAGTTCAAAGGGTCTGATCATCGGCCTGGTTGTTTTGATAGCAGCCTGCATCGCGGGACTGCTGCTTTATCAAACAGTGATGCCAAAAGGAGAAAAGGGCTCCAAAACGATTCAGGTGAAAGTCACTCACGGCGATAAAAGCACCGATGAGTTCACGTATCATACAGATGAGGCATATCTGGGTGAGGTCCTGAAAAGTGAAAGTCTTGTCGAAGGAGAAGACGGCCAGTATGGCCTGTACATCACCTCCGTAGATGATGAAAGGGCTGATGACTCTAAGCAGCAGTGGTGGTGCCTGACCAAAGACGGTGAACAGGTCAACACATCCGCTGACCAGACACCGATCGAGGATGGCGATGTATTTGAACTGACATTGACTGAGGGGTATTAATTGCGGTTCAGAAAGAAGGGATTTTATGAAGACAAAAGATCTGGTAGTCATGGCAATGTTAACTGGTATTATTTTCGCAGCTCAGGTCGCTATGGCCTCACTTCCCAATATTGAAATAGTCACGCTGCTGGTAATTCTCTATACACTGCTTTATGGAAAGAAAGTATTCTTTATAATATACGCATTTATCGGACTGGAAGGCCTGTTCTATGGCTTCGGGATCTGGTGGCTGAATTACCTTTATATCTGGACTCTGTTGGCACTGCTTGTCCTGCTTCTGGGAAGGAGGCAGCATTCACCGCTTTTCTGGGCCATTATCTCCGGTGCTTATGGGCTTTGTTATGGAATGCTATGCGCCATCCCCTACTTTATCGTGGGAGGGATCGGCAGTGGAATGGCCTACTGGATCGCAGGAATCCCCTATGATGTTCTTCACTGCGGGGGAAATGCAGTTATCTGTCTGCTGCTCTACCGTCCTTTATACCATGTGATGACACAGGTAGTGCGAACGGGATATGTGGTAAGAACTTAACTTATGTGGTTCATCAGATACTTCCGGCTCAGTCAAAACTGATATTCTAAAATCCACTTTTTAACTTTTCCGAATGTGATTAACACACAAAGCAGGGGGAGACATGATTCATCCGGATCATGCCTCCTCCTGACTTATGTTCTCATTTCTAATCCTGTCTTTTCCTTATTCTTCTGTTCTATCTTCCCAGAACAGTTCATCCAATGTCTTCCCAAGCGTATGGCAGATGGCAAGACAAAGCTTGATCGTGGGATTGTAATCCCCTTTTTCTATGGCATTGATGGTCTGTCTGGATACGCCAACCGCCTCTGCAAGCTGCTGCTGGGACAGATCAAATGCGGCGCGTGCCGACTTTAATCTGAGATTCTTCATACCTCTTCATCCCTTTCACGTCTGTCCTTCTGAAACTTTAATCCCATAACCACCAATACGATCAATAATGTTACTGATAAAAATAAGTTAATATAGCCATAATCCATCTCCTGATCTCTATGCATAATAACACGGACCGCAGGAAGTAAATTCAACGCAAACGCAGCTAAAAATATGGTGATGTATCTCTTCGGATTCTCCCACAATGAAAAATATGCATCATTCCATATGCTGACAACTGCGAATACAGCAACTGAAATACAAATTCCCAATGCTGTGCCTACCAGTCCTTTTCCCCAATAGATACCTGTCATATCCTGAATAATTCCATATAATACAAGATATCCAATCAAGGAGAAAAGCCCATACTTAAAAGCCTTGCCGCGGGCAATGACCTGGCGTTCATCATATTCGCACTTCATCCCTTTGTTTTTGGCACGTCGTGATATGATTACAACGACCAATCCAACCATAATCCCTGCTAAAACACCTAAATAGTAACTGCTTGTGTGGCCCATATTTCTTCCTCCTCTGATACAAAGAATCTTCTAAAATGTTACGGCATTTCATGCAGCTGCATTTTATTCCGCTGTTCCTCTTCTATGTTCACATTATAGCTCTCATTTTACTTTATGTCAATTATATTTTACATATTTTCAATTAAATCATTCATTATGTATTACAGTTGTCTCAGTCAGATTCCATTCGGATAAAAATTACTCTTGACATTCAGGAGGTACCTCTTTAAAATAGAGAGGTACCTCCTGATTTTGCTTCTTACTAAATAACCATAGAAAGGAACACCGCCGATGAGTTGTAAAAACGAAGAAATTGTTGAACTATTTTATGAAGTTGACAGATTGAGCAGGCGCTTTTCCCAATACCGCGATGGGAATCCCGGCACCTATAACGGTCAGTACCGCTGCCTTTTCCTGCTCGAAAATGTGGGCACGATCAGCCAGAAAAAGTTAACAGATCTCCTGCAGATCCGTTCTACCTCTTTAAGCGAACTGCTTGCCAAGCTTGAGAAAAAAGGATTTGTACAACGGACTGTATCTGATCAGGACAAGCGCACGCGCTTTGTTTCCCTGACCGAAACCGGTAAAAAAGAAGTGGCCGGCTATCATAAATCGCGTGCCAAAATACACGAAGAAATGGTTGCACCTTTATCAGAGGAAGAGAAAAAACAATTTTACGATATCTTATTTAAAATTAAAAATTACTATGCTGCAGAGGAGGAAAAGAAATAATGTCCTCTAATTCCAAAATAACTGACCGCAGACGAACACTCATTTTTATTAATATCCTTATTGCCTGTATCGCCTCCTCCATGCTCTCCACTGCATTGACTACTGCCCTGCTTCCCATTATGAAGGACTTACACGTATCCGTAGCAACCGGTCAGTGGCTGACCAGCGGATATTCACTGTCAATGGGGATCATCATGCCTTTGACTGCCTTTCTGATCACCAGGTTTCCCACTAAAAAGCTTTATCTGACCGGGATCGGGCTGTTCATCGCCGGACTGGTCATCTGTGCCCTGGCTCCCGTCTTTCCGGCCATGATGTGCGGAAGAATTTTGCAGGCCTGCGGAAATGGGATTCTGACTGCAATGGCACAGGTCATTCTTTTAACCATATATCCGATCGAGAGAAAAGGAACCATCATGGGGTGGTACGGGCTTTCCGTAGGCGCTGCCCCTGTTATCGCGCCGACTCTGGCCGGTATGCTGGTCGACACCCTCGGATGGAGAATGATTTTCTATGTCTCTATCGGCATCATGTTCGCAGCATTCTTGTTTGCGATTGCTGTTTTTGACGATGTATTAGAAACAGTGGATAGAAAATTCGATTTGATTTCCTTTGCCATCAGCATCTTTGCATTTGGCGGCATCACTCTGGGAATCGGAAATATCGGTGCCTACAGCCTTACAGGGATACAGACATATCTACCCCTTATAACCGGCTGCATTGCATCCACCGTATTTGTTTACAGACAGCTGCACCTGGATGCGCCATTCTTAAATCTAAGGATTTTAAAGTCCCGTGATTATACACTCAGTGTCATCGGAAGCATGCTGCTCTACCTGGTTATGATGGGTTCGTCGATCATTATGCCGTTGTATGTGCAGTCCATCATGGGATACTCTGCGACTATCTCCGGACTCGTCACGCTGCCCGGCTCACTGGCTATGGCGGTTGTCAGTCCGTTTGCGGGCAAAATCTTTGATAAACTTGGCATGAAAAAGCTGTTCATAACCGGAGCTTTATGCATGCTTTTTAGTAACGCCGGCATGATCTTTGTTACTATGCACATGCCTCTTATGATTGCTGCCGCCTACAACGTTGTCCGCTGTATCGCCATCGGCTGTCTGATGATGCCATTGGTCACCTGGGGAACGAATAGTGTACATGCAAGGTTCACCGCCGATGCCACCGCACTGCTTACCTCCCTAAGAACCATTGCCGGGGCAGTCGGTTCCGCAGTTTTTGTAGGGATCATGACAGCCGTTTCGGAACATTCCATCCCTGACTATGGAAAAAATGCTCCGATGCACGGTCTGAATGTCTCCTTTATGGCAATGACGTTTGGAACACTCTTTCTGCTTTGTATTGCTGTAATTCTGGTAAGGCCGGACGCAAAAGCTTGCAAAACTGTGTTGGACTAGAATTCCACATTTATAAATTTTACCTTTCCTGGGGTAACCGTTACACATATCTCCCATATGGATTCTGGAAATGGAGACAACAAAGCTATTTGGATACGTTTTAAGAGACATAACTGATGACGAAAGGGTGGATCTTTTAATATCACTTAGGATCCACCCTTCTCTTCTCCGAATTACTCTCTTCTTTCATAAACCAGATCTACAATCCCATTATACTTTTTGGTTTCCGTCAGTTTCAGCTTTATTTCGCTGCATCCGCCTTCAAAAAGCCGGATTCCGCTCCCTAATATTGTAGGAATCACCGAGATATAATACCGATCGATCAGATCCTCTTTTATTAAGGGCCAAACTAGCGCTGCACCGCCGCAGATCCAGATATCCTTCGGGGATGTTTCCTTTAAACCTCTCACTAATTTGCAGACATCCTCCTCTACAAATTCAATCTCTTTTGTCGGTGGTAGATTCCTGTGGGTAAGCACATAGCTTTTAAAACCGCTGTAAAACCATTTGCCAGGCGACAATTCTGTGATGAGCTGATGGTAAGTGTTCCAGCCAATCACGATTGTACTGATTTCTTTGATAAACTCGTCATAACTTACCATATCATCCTTCCCTGGCTCCTGCCCCATCAGCCAGTCCACATTTCCTTTTTCATCCGCGATATAGCCGTCCAGACTCATGGCAATAAATAAGATTACTCTTCTCATAACTGCTCCTTTTTGACTTCATACTGTAAGTCTTATTATAAACTCTATCCGGTATTTTATGAACGATTCTCAGATACCTTCTTTTCATTTATCACATTGTCAAAGTTCACACGCCATTCGCATAACGCATCTTCAATGCTTCTTCACCGTTTCACATCAAATATTTTTGATTTATTATTGACAATGCAAAAGAAATGATGCATACTAAACACATCAAAAATATTTGATGTGAGGTGAGTATATGAAAACTGATTACGCATCTGATGCCAAGATATTCAAAGCACTCAGCGATGAGAAAAGGCTTATGATACTAGAGCTGTTAAGAAACGGAGAAAAATGCGCCTGCGTCCTGATCGACAGGATGGATATGGGGCAGTCCGGCCTCTCCTACCATATGAAGATCCTCTGTGATTCCGGCCTTGTCACCGGACGCCAGGAAGGGAAGTGGACACATTACAGCCTCAGTAAGTCCGGACAGGAATATGCCATGGGACGCTTAGCACAGCTCACTACCCCCTATGCAGAAAATATAGAAACGGAGTGATCTTTATGAAAACGATAGAATTCATCTGGCTCTTTTTCCAGGACCAGATTCTGGGGATGAAATGGCTGAATCTGCTGATCGGACGGCTGTTGACTGCACTTAATCTGGATCTGGATACACGGACCGGAGGAAGTATCCAGTTCTTTCTCTACGATGTTGTCAAGATCACGGTTCTGCTGTGTATTCTAATCTTCCTGATCTCCTATATACAAAGCTACTTTCCACCAGAGAGAAGTAAAAGGATATTGGGCTGTTTTCGCGGGATCGGTGCAAACGTAGTCTCCGCACTATTAGGGACTGTCACTCCTTTTTGTTCCTGCTCTTCCATCCCGCTTTTTATCGGATTTACGAGTGCAGGGCTGCCTCTTGGGGTTACCTTCTCTTTCCTGATCTCTTCCCCCATGGTGGACTTAGGAAGCCTGGTTCTACTCATGAGTATCTTCGGGGCCAGGGTCGCTGTGATCTATGTGATCGTAGGACTGATCATCGCCGTAACAGGAGGGACGCTGATCGAGAAGCTTGGGATGGAAAAGTATGTGGAAGAATTCATTCTGAATGCACATGCCGCTGCCCTCGATGTTCCCAAGCTTTCGAATAGGGACCGGATCAGCTATGCAAAAGAGCAGGTCGTCGAGACATTTAAAAAGGTATTTCCTTACATTTTAGCGGGAGTTGGCATCGGAGCAGTCATCCATAACTGGATTCCCGAGACCTGGATCGAACAGATCTTGGGAAGCAGTAACCCCTTCGGAGTGATCCTCGCCACCCTTGTAGGAGTTCCGATGTACGCCGACATTTTCGGGACGATCCCGATCGCCGAGGCGTTACTTACAAAAGGTGCCCAGCTTGGAACCATCCTGGCTTTTATGATGGCGGTCACGACACTCAGCCTCCCATCCATGATCATGCTGAAAAAAGCCGTAAAGCCGAAACTGCTGGCTTTGTTCATCAGTATTTGTACAATTGGCATTATCCTCGTCGGATATGTATTCAATCTATTACACCCATTTTTAGTGTAACACGAAAGGAGCAGTTCTCATGAAAGAAACACAGACAAAGTTATATGTATTGACCGGTTTTCTGGGTGCCGGAAAAACCACCCTCTTACTGGAATTATTGAAGCAGCTGGAAGGGAAAAAGATAGGCATTATCCAAAATGAATTTGGAAAACTGGGAATTGACGGCACCATCCTGAGAAATGACGATGTCCAGATGGTAGAGATCAACCGGGGATCTATTTTCTGTTCCTGCCTAAAGCTTTCCTTCGTCAACGCCTTAAGTGAAATGATACAGCACGATTTTGACTATTTGTTCGTTGAAAGCTCCGGCCTTGGAGACCCGTCCAATGTGGAGGAAATTCTCGGTGCAGTCAAAGCGGTTTCCGGGAAAAGCTATGATTTCTGCGGTGTCATCTGCCTGGTAGATGCCGTAAACTTCTTAGACCAGCTGACGGATCTGGAGACCGTATACCGCCAGCTTAAACACTGTCATATGGCCGTTATCACCAAATCTGACCTGGCGGATGCCCGGCAGATCGAGACATTGGAGAGGAAAATAAGAGAGATCAACCCGGTCTGCCGGATCACCACAAGTGCACATGGAAACATGGACTATGGCTTTTTAGAGGAGGACCTTCTTCTATATCAGTGGGCAGAGAGCGAAGAAACCACCAATACGGAGGAGACCAAGCCCAAGACTTTGTTTATGGACATCACGGGGACTGTGGAAAAGGAACAGCTGATCCAATTTCTGAACGAGATCATCCCTGATGTGTACCGTGTCAAAGGATTTGTTCAGGTGGAAGGGCAAGGCTTACAGCAGGTAGATGTTGTAGGTTCCAGGATTGATTTCAAAGAAACCAGCCACAATGAAGCGGCACAGCTCGTATTTATCTCGAAGATCGGACCTGCCATTATAAAGAAGCTTTTCTCTTCCTGGGAAACGAATGTGACAGCCGAAATGAAATTGAAAAATTAGGGGGATTGAAAAATGGTCATAAAAGTAATTGGAACCGGATGTGACAAATGTGATAAGCTGTATGAAAATGTACAGGCAGCTGTGGAAGAACTGAATCTCGATGCCGAGATCATTAAGGTCGAGGATTTGATGGAGATCGTAATCTTGGGAGTCATGACTTCCCCTTCCCTCATGGTGGACGGGAAACTGGTCATCTCCGGGCGCGTTGCCAAAAAGGCGGAGATCATCAAACTTCTGCAGAAGATATAATGAGGAGGGTGATCTATGTTTCAGGATAAAATGTTCCAGAATAAAATGTTCCAGGATAAGATTGTCGTTGTAACAGGGGGCGCAAACGGCATCGGAAAGGTGATCGCAGAAGAATTCCAGAAAGCCGGAGCCATTGTGTGCATCATTGATAAAGAGGAAAACCCGTACTATACCGGAGATCTGGCGGATCAGGAAACACTGATCCGATTCTCTGAAAAAGTAATCTCGGATCATGGGCATGTTGATTATCTGATCAACAATGCCCTCCCTTTAATGAAAGGAATCGAGAATTGTTCCTATGAGGAGTTTCAGTATGCCCTGCAGGTAGGAGTTACTGCCCCGTTTTATCTGTCTAAGCTGTTCCTGCCCTATTTTGCACCTGGCGCATGTATCATCAATATCTCTTCCTCCAGAGACCGCATGAGCCAGGCCGGCACGGAAAGCTATACTGCGGCAAAAGGCGGGATTTCCGCACTGACCCACGCCCTGGCTGTAAGCCTGGCTGGAAAGGTCAGGGTAAATTCCATTTCTCCCGGGTGGATCGATACCGTATTTACACAATATGAAGGGCCGGATGCGCTGCAGCAGCCCGTCCACCGGGTCGGTAATCCGCTGGATATCGCAAACATGGTGCTCTTCCTCTGCTCCGATATGGCTGGATTCATTACGGGCGAGAATATCTGTATTGACGGGGGGATGACAAAACAGATGATCTACCACGGAGACTTTGGGTGGACACTGAATCCTTAATTCCTTGATAGGATTACATTCTGGCTTATGTATGGTTTTATAAATCTAATAGCTGCTTCTTTTTCGCATCATATTCTTCCTGAGTAATGGCGCCCATATCAAGAAGCTGCTTAAACTTTAATATCTCATCTGCAGCAGAGTACGCTGCCCCTTCACATCTAGCCAAGGCTGCCTCATCTTGCCTGGGAGCTGCCTGGCTGGACGTTTTTAATTCCACATTTTCCTTTACTCTTTCTTTGATATACTCATAGATTTCTTTTGCGTCCTGTTTGGTCTCATCCTCAGAAGTAAAGAAAAACAAAATGTCTTCTTCCGAATCATCTACAAACTCTTCTTTTTGTAATCTGATAAATCCATATTCTTCTTTACCAATCGGTTCTACAAATTTAACTACATTGTAATCTTCATAGTCCACCAAGCGCTCCCCCCATTGAACACCATGCATCGCTTTTGTACCTCCGCTTAGCTGCTCTGAGATTGCCTTTATTGCAAAACTTTTTCCGGTTTTTACAATCTGTCTTTTTAAGGCTCCCTTCACTGGCAGGATATCCCCAACAACATCCCCAATAATATCTACCGCCTTCTGAGTAGTCTTAAGACCATCCAGCATTTCTGCCGAAGGCTTCTGCCCTCTCTCCTCTGGTATCATAAGCTTAAGATATGCCTTTTCTATCTCCTTATAATCAAACTTGTCCGTCGTATTAATAATACAGTATGCTTCACATACGATCAGCTTTTGCCCACTGTGTCCATCGAATTTTTTCACTAAACCTTCAATCTTTTTACTTTCAAAAAAGTCCGCTATATCAAGAACCACCTTCGTAGGAAATCCATTTACTTTTGCACTTTCAATTACCTTTTCTTTTTGCTTTTCGATTTCCTCATTCGTCGGATATTCTTTGTTTTTCCATGACGGTGAAAGAATCTTCATTGAACAGATTTTACATAAGGAACTATTTCCAAATTTCTCTGGCATAAGGCTCCTTTTACCACATACACTACAAAACTCCATTTTCTTCTCCCTTATTAAAAATTTCAGTATTGTAATATTATCATGATCTTCCGCTTTAATCAATTTCTATCGCCTATTGTCCACTCCTGATAAATGGGGGGCTTATTTCATGATCTAACAATTTTGTATAAGACACCACTTTTCGAAATGTATTGCCCATCATTTCCGTTTCCCGGTATCTGCGAATTTCATCCATATCAAAATCAGCAAAATATAGGCCCTCTGACCTTTCATCCGCCATTAGTATCGTATTATCCCTGCACATCCCATTTTTGTCCCAACAAATCGGGCTAAAGGCGCAGGAACACCCGGCATTTATCCGATTGGGATTCGCCATTGCAACTCCGACCATATTTTCGTATGCTCTCGTAGATAACGCTTGAACACGGGGCTTCATCGCATCACAGTCATTGGGTACAAGAATGATCTCAGCCCCTTTTAGCATTAAAATTCTTGCACTTTCGGGATATTCTCTATCATAACAGATCATTACGCCTACTTTAACACCATTAAAATCACAAACTTTAAACTCTGTTCCGCTCTCTAAACATTTCTCAGCAGAGAAATCACAAGTATGCACCTTTGAGTACTTCATTAGAACATTTCCTTTTTTATCTATCACAAAGGCTGAATTCTGCGGTTTATTTTTTCCTTTGGTAAACGCCGTCGCAACAACACCTATCTCCCATTTCTGTGCAGCATTGCAGATTTCAATGATGCAGGGATCATTATCAACTATCGCTTCATGATTTTCTATGGGCAGTATATATCCTGTGATAAAACATTCGGGTATGAGCAGTATATCCGCATTTAACTTCACTGCTTCCTTCATCTTAGAAATGATTGTTTCTGTATTTTTTCTGAAATCTCTGCCGTTTGAAGGCATCTGCAGAATTGCAACTCTAAAAATCATAGCTGGCCTCCTTTACTATTTGATAGATTAATCTTTTTGTTCTACACTACTTGCCTATAGCCCCCATTTTTCCTTCTCTAAGAAAATCATAGGTAAATTTTAATGCTTCACAAGTGATTTTTTCTATTTAAGAAATGTATTGGAATCAATAAAACACTGCCTGCCATATGATACCCTGCTCTAAAATCGGGATATTCTGAATATTTATACCTCAATACAAATGCTAGTATCCCTAAAATACTCCCTTCAATTATAAAAAGCATTAATATAACTATGTTCATATTAAGCTATCCTCCTCTCTTTCAGCCCGATTTCCAAACGGATTCAACTTTTCTTTATCGATTGAAACTCATTCCATATACTGCATTCAAGGTTTTCTCCCCATCCTGACCGTTGTCTGTAGATAACTTTACTTCATATGCAATCCCTTCATGCATTAGACACAGATCCAGAAAGCATAAGAAGATCCCCATATCGATTTGATTATAGAATGTTACCTTATCCGCAGGCATGATCCCCCTTTTGCCCTGCTTCTTATATCTATATACATTGAGTACAGTATCTGCGCGTTCCACGATCCAGGGCTGTGTATTGCAGGCGCTTGGTGCAAATCTTACAATATCACTTACTCCACTGATCGTTTCGCCCTGCCAGATCTCATCAATAGATTTTCGCTTACTTTTAAACATATCCTTGCGGAATTTCCTCACATCCTCAACCTTTGACATCGCGATCATGATCACAAAATCAAGCCCTTCATATGATGGCTCATTTGTCTTTCCGATCCCAAACCAAAGTGTTCCGATGTTTTGCGATACAAGATATAAATCTAATTGCTCGCCAAGATATCCAATGTTCTGTAAATAGCGGTCTTTCTTCTCACTATATAGCAATATACAGTACTGCTGCCCACGCTTACAGGTAGTTTCAGCCGCAGGCACAATCCTGATCGCTGTTTTGATCTCCGGACACAGTGGTGTCAGGGTACGATAGAACTGTTCAATCTGTTTCACCTCATTTGCAGATATACTTCCGTTCCCAATATTGCGAAATAAATGAAACGACTTTCTTTTAAAAATCATTTGATATAATTCTTCATTCATGTTCATATGCCTGCCCTCAATTTCTTTTTGTCATTTAACCAGATGTCTATTTCTATATCCTATATCCTCGTATTAACTCTGTCTATAATGGTAAAAGCAAGGAAAGGGAATTCCTATCTAGTATAACATGAAATAAAAATATACAGTCCTTTTATTTTAAAATTAATCCAGCTTCACTGCATCCTTTTTATCTATATTTTCTGTTTTCGCCATTTAATAAAATAGGTAAGAGAAAACAATACACAATAAACAGGCAGCATAAAAAGCAATATTTCCCAGAAGTATTGTGAGGACGAATATGAATCAGCAGAAAAACCTTTTATTAAAAGGTGGCTGAGCAGGTAAGAAGCTGGCAGCAATATGACAGCTGTAATTATCATAGTCATTGTTTTATTTTTTCGATAAACAGCCAGCATTATCGCACAAGCTAAAAACATGATCACTGCACAGCCTGCCACAAGTCCCAGATTGGGCTGTTTAATGATTACTCCGCAAGGATTCTGCTGTTCACCATATAATAACTTTTCTCCACTTCCGTCAGTTTCATAATAGTAAACTGCTTTCACGTTTTCACCATTGGGATTTAATACAATATTCTTAGGATCACTCTTCATAATTCTGCCTTCCCAGATGCTGTCCCATGCAACTATATGATAAGCGTAACCAGCTTTATCATCTGAAAGGGAAGAACTGATGCCATATCCTGAAACTTTATCGTCAAATACCGCGTACACCATACCATCCTTACTTTCCTTCAGCGATATTATATTGTCTGAATAGGAAAAATATCTGGGGGTAACCAGATTTGCACCAATTATGACAGCTGTCACTAACGAAACAAATGCAGATATTGCGATCACCTGTATTTTTTTCTTTAACAATAAGGCTTTTAATTTTTTCATAGGTACTTCATCTGCTTTTTGCATACAAGGATCAGGCGATTTTATTTCATCAAGATATTTCCTGCATTTTTCACAGGAATTTAAATGTTCTTCTACTATTTTTTCGGACTCTTCACTCGCAATATTTTCTGCGTATAGTGGTAAAATATCCCGAATCACATCACAACTTATTCTCATTTTCTTCCTCCATTATTTCTTTGATTTTTGACTTTGCCCGATGAAAAGTTACACATGCCCAGTTTTCATTTTTCTGAAATAAATTTGCAATCTGCTTAAAACTAAGCTCACCAAATACACGTAACATAAAGATTTCCTTATACGGCTCATTAAGGCTATGAACGATCTCCATAATTTTCAGGGCTTCCTCTGTATCACATATATGTTGTAATAAATCAGATTCATCCATTGGTTCAACAACAGAACTTATCTCTACCTGCTTTTTGCTTTTTCGTAAATATGAGAAGTAACAATTTTTAGCAATCTGACAGAGCCATACTCGTATATCGCATGTCCCTTTAAAACGATCCAGTGATCTCATTGCCTTAAAAAAAGTCTCAGCCGTAATCTCTTCTGCAACATCATCATTTTGACAAATACTTCTTATATACAAGTAGACGTCTTTAAAATAAGTACGATAGATGTTTTCAAATTCATTCACCTTTTCACCTCCTACTAATAAGACGCACAAACTCAACTTATCTTACAATTATCCATTTATTTTCTTTCATAATACACCACATTGAGCTGTAAAGTCTCTCCCCCTTCATTCCTGTCCACATAAAACTTCATTCACTTCTGAAATATCCGCAAACGATAGAAAGCACACTTGCGCGAATTTTCTATTGTCATGAATTAAAAAGGAACGCATTCCTTTAGCGTTCCCTTGTCTATAGTCGTTATTTTTAATATCCCTCTACATATAGCGGACTTCTAATTCTTTTCGCTGTACCGAGCGAAGAAATTTCACATTAGGATAACCCAGCACTAAAGTCATTGCCACTTTTTTCTCTCTCGGTACTTTCATCGCCGCCTTGATTTTATGCGATACATTGGCAGCCATTGTGAAAAATCCGCTGTATAGCACACCCAGTCCATACGCTTCGGCTACGAACTCCATATTCTGCGCGGCAAGAATGCCATTTGTTTTGTCTTTGGCTAAAATGACAATTGCTATGGGCGCATGAAAGAAGAAAAAATGTTCATCTATCTTATTCTTCCTTGCCATCGGACTAAACAGATCCGCAAATGGCTTTATCTTTCTAAAGATCCTGACCGCCATCTGCTCCACACGGTGCTTTTCTTTATTCAGAACGACAAAGGATACATCCTGCAGGTTTTTCGCCGTGTGGGTGAGCCTGCCCGCCTCCAGGATCTGTTCCACAATCTCCTTTGGTATTTCTTTCTCTTTGAACTGGCGGATTGACCGCCGGAAACGAATGACCTCTAAAATATCATCAGGATTCAGACGGATATCTTCACTTTTCTCAATTTGTCCTTCATGATACCCGCTGATTGAAACAGCCTTCTTTGGACAAACGGCAGTACACTGTCCGCACATCAGGCAGTCCTCTAACTCGATCTTTGCTTTTTTATGATGGATCGCTATATTATGTGCGGCACACGCCTTAACACACATCCCACAGCCAATACATTTATCTTCGTCAACCATTACTTTATGTTGTTTCATTTCCGATCTCCCTTCGTTAATGTTCTTGAACCATTATAACGAATGTGGGAAACTCCTACAACATCGGTAAAGAAATCTGTTACCGATCACTATTTTATCTTATCCTTTAAATATTGTAAAAGATATATGCTGTTTGTGATTAATGTTACTGATAATGCAAAAATCACTCCTTCTATCCAAAACTGGAAATTAAACCGTTCCCAATGATAGCCATATGCGGCCAGAAATAGTTTATCGAATAAAACAGCAGCACATAAACAGATTGTTAAGCTAAAATATTCCTTCATTTTTTTTACTATCAGATTCTTTTCTAGTTTTGATATTTCAATCATTGCATTCACTGTGCCGTCCGGGATATCTTGTTCCACTCCCAGCAGTTCCGTTATAGATGTATCTAATACAAATGCCAGTGATTGAAACAAAGTTAGATCAGGATAATTTAAACCCGTTTCCCTTACTTAAAGATATTGTTGGGTAAAAAAGAAAGGTCCGTCGATTTTGCCGATAAAGCGGTAGTAGATTTCTACTTCCTGCTCACGGCTTCCGTCCTCGCCTTTGACAACTTCGTGGACGGTTATTTTTTCAATTAGAGTGTTCAGAAATTCGGCGGTCAGCTCCACAGGGTTGACATACTGTTTCATCAGGACAATCCACTTTTCAGCATCCGCTGCAGTCTGTATGGCGGCTTCCATCGTTTCGTGAAGCTGCCTTATTTTTGTTTCAAGCTCCTTTTGCTCGTTCTGGTACTTCTCGGACAGCATATTGAAGTTATACTCAGTTATGCGTCCGGCAGACCAGTCCTCGTACATTTTAGCAATCAGCCCGTCAACCTCGGCTTTACGCTTCTCTGCCTTTTTCAGCTCCGCAGCCTGCTTTTTCTTCGCAGAGTTTCTTTCCCTGTCGCTGGCATTGA
>NZ_JBZUUL010000033.1:0-37277 GCF_058819085.1 Faecalicatena sp. | reverse complement strand
TGTGCGCGTCAACTATTGAAAGCGCCGTGTACCGAACGGTACGCACGGTGCTGTGAGAGGACGGGAGTTAATCACTCCCTCCTACTCGATTCCATGACAGTAGAAAGTTTACGCAAGCGTGCTTTCTATCGCTTTCATAATCTAATCGAATTCCGGTTCGATCAATCCGAAGGAGCCGTCTTTTCTCTTATATACTACGTTCACTTCGTCTGTCTCTGCGTTGCAGAAAACGAAGAAGGAATGTCCGACAAGATCCATCTGGATGCAGGCATCCTCAGGATACATCGGTTTGATTCCAAAACGTTTGGTTCTTACGATGCGGATCTCATCATCCTGTGGTGTCTCGTCTTCTGATTCGAAGAATTCCTTCTTGAAATTATTCCCACTTGAGGATGCTGTCGGGTGGCCCTGGCTTTTTGCAACCAGTTTATTTTTATACTTGCGAAGCTGGCGTTCGATGACTTCCTCAACAAGGTCGATGGATACATACATATCGGAGCTTGTCTGCTCGGAACGGATGATGTTCCCTTTCACCGGGATGGTTACTTCAATCTTTTGTCTTTCCTTCTCTACGCTGAGTGTTACGATGATTTCTGTTTCAGGAGTGAAATACCTTTCGAGTTTTCCTAACTTTTGTTCGATAGTGTCCTTCAAGCCTGGTGTTACGTCGATGTTCTTTCCACTAATAATAAAATTCATGTGCTCAACTCCTTTTGTTCATATTATACAGACAGAATATGTAATCCTGCTTGTATTATGTAAATATTATAGCATGGAAACCCTTTATTGTATAGAACGAATCACTTCAATTCTTGTAATTTTTCCATCTGTAATCTTGGCAATGCGGAGCCCGAATTTCTGGAAGTAGATACATGCACCTACGCCGATCTCGACCTCATCCTGCTTCATTTTCCGAAGCAGGACCTCCAGCAGAGTCTCATCATCCTCATACGGGATATTGGCATGGATGAGGCGGTTCACGTGACGGACCTTCTGGTTAGAGCGGAAGATGATCCGTTCGGATTCGTCAAAGGCGACGAATAAAAACTTCCTTGTAGCGAACAAGATCGCAATAGCGATCACACCGAGCAGGGTGTTGACAGATGAGGAGTGGTCAATAATGACCTGTCTCGCAATCGCAAACAACAGGACCTCAAACACGGTCATCGGCGTGTGGAGATAGAGCATTCGGATCATCTCCACACCGATGATCAGGTTGAAGCATGTTGTCAGCAGATCATCATAATTGGGATAAGTATTCAGGTCTGTGAGATTGCCGAAGGATAAAATGAGCTGGGCGGTCATAATGATGATCCCGGCAGCTAAAAGTGCGGCAATCACTAATTCCAAGGCAGTTGTCAAGTTCTTTAGAATCGCATTTGCATATTTTTTCATGTGTTCTTCTCCTTTAGGACTGTCTTTTTGGACCTGTTATACTATTTTAAATTACTTCTCTTACGCATTCTTGCATCCAGGATCTTCTTACGGATACGAAGGGATTTCGGTGTGACCTCCAAAAGCTCGTCTGTATCGATGAAGTCCAGTGCTTCTTCCAGACTTAAGATACGCGGAGTGGTCAGCCTTAAGGCCTCATCTGCACTGGAAGAACGGGTATTGGTCAAATGCTTGGTCTTGCAGACATTCAGCTCGATATCCTCTGCCTTTCCATTCTGTCCGATGACCATACCGGAATACACTTTTTCACCAGGTCCTATAAATAATGTACCACGCTCCTGCGCGCTGTACAATCCATAAGTGACAGATTCGCCTGTCTCAAAAGCAATCAGGGAGCCTTGCTTTCTGTACTGGATGTCACCTTTATAAGGTGCATATCCGTCAAAGCTGGTATTTAAGATACCATTTCCCTTTGTATCTGTCATAAACTCGCCGCGGTATCCGATCAGTCCGCGGGCTGGAATGGAAAATTCCAGTCTTGTATAGCCGCCGTTGGAGGTACCCATATTCTGGAGCTCTCCCTTGCGCTGGCTCAGCTTATCGATGACTGTTCCTGTAAATTCATCGGGAACGTCTACATATGCAGTCTCCATCGGTTCCAGCTTTTTGCCGTTTTCATCGGTATGATAGAGCACCTCGGCCTTGCTTACAGCAAATTCATAACCCTCACGTCTCATATTTTCAATGAGGACAGAGAGATGAAGCTCACCGCGTCCGGAAACCTTTAAACTGTCGGCATTTTCTGTTTCTTCCACGCGGAGGCTGACATCTGTGTTAAGCTCACGGAACAGTCTGTCACGGATATGGCGGGAGGTCACATACTTTCCTTCCTGTCCGGCAAAGGGGCTGTCATTTACGATAAACTGCATGGAGATCGTCGGCTCAGAAATTTTCTGGAACGGGATCGCCACCGGATTTTCAGGGGAACACAGGGTATCTCCGATGGAAATACCGGAAATACCGGAGATCGCAACAATGGAGCCGATCGAAGCCTCTTTGACCTCCACCTTATTCAAGCCGTCAAATTCATATAATTTGCTGATCTTTACTTTCTGCTGCTTGTCAGGATCATGATGGTTCACAAGGACCATCTCCTGATTCACGGCAATCCTTCCGTTGTCTACCTTTCCGACGCCGATGCGGCCCACATATTCATTATAATCAATAGTACTGATCAAAACCTGTGTAGGTGCTTCCGGGTCACCCTCCGGTGCAGGGATATAGTCCAGGATGGTCTCGAATAAAGGCTGCATATCCTTCTCATCGTCTGTTAAGTCTAGGACAGCGATTCCTGATTTGGCGGAGGCATAGACAAACGGGCAGTCAAGCTGCTCGTCAGAAGCATCCAGATCCATGAAAAGCTCCAATACTTCGTCAATGACCTCATCCGGTCGTGCTTCCGGGCGGTCAATCTTATTGATGCAGACGATAACCGGGAGATCCAGTTCCAAAGCCTTTCTCAGAACGAACTTTGTCTGAGGCATAGCACCTTCAAAAGCATCTACAACAAGGATGACTCCGTTTACCATCTTAAGGACACGTTCCACCTCGCCGCCGAAATCGGCATGTCCGGGAGTATCAATGATATTGATCTTGGTTCCCTTATAATAGACAGCTGTATTCTTGGAAAGGATCGTGATCCCTCTTTCCCTCTCGATATCATTAGAGTCCATGACACGCTCTGCTACTTCCTGGTTCTCGCGAAATACACCGCTCTGTTTCAAAAGTTCGTCGACCAGGGTCGTTTTGCCGTGGTCAACGTGGGCAATAATCGCAATATTTCTAACATCTTCACGCTTTGTTTTCATAATTTTCAACACTCTTTCTACTATATAATGTGGTTACAACTTTTTTATTCTATCACAAAACTTACCATATGGGAAGGTATTTTGACAAGGGGGCGCTCACAATATGCGCGATCGCACTGCTGTGGGAGTGATGTATGCCCTTTTTAGGACCGGACGTTTGCGAAGAACTGCTAAGCCAAAACGGACGGGATCTCCCGGGATCAGACACATTCACCGCGTAAGCCTGATGCTTACGCGCCTCAGGTGTCTTTGGAATTTGATTTTGAGAATCAAATTCCACCCAGGAGATCCCGTCCGTTTTGACTAAGCAGTTCTAACGCGCACTTTACGCCCCCAAAAAGGGCATACATCACTCCCACAGTTCGGCGATCGCGCATATTGTGAGCTTACGTGCATCAGCCGGAGGGGGCCGGCACCCCCTTTGGGGGATGCGGCTTGGGAGAGGAGGGGGAAGGTATGCTAAATTATCAATGCTTAATTTCAAAAAAATGCCGACAAAATTTTACACCATTATATATGAAGCGTCACATTTCGAAGCTCTCAAATATGCTAAAATTTCCGTATTGTTTACCTGTGATTTTCCTTTTTAACCATCCTGTTTCACCCTGCCAAAATCCCCCGATAGGAGCGCGCTTTTTAAAGCCGCGTTCGGGTGCACCAGCCTGTGAGGAGGGGGGCGGGAGACGGGAGTGCGTGCAGGGGAATGGGATCATCGGCTTACATAAAATTTCCGGCAGAATGCGGGCCGTTTTACGGACTACAGGTCCGTAAAATGAGCGGACCTACAGGGTAAAATCATCAGATTTTACCCGCATGTCCGCGGTGCCTGTATTCTGCCCGAAATTTTATTTAGCCGATGACCCATTTCCCGTCCGCACTCCCGTCTTCTGCCCCCCTCCTCACAGGCGTCCCCTTCCCCCAAAACGCTGCCTTCCCCCTGCGCGCCCCTATCAAATTTTGTCGAACGAATCTGCTGGGATTTTTGGTCTAACCTCGTTATCATGTTCATAGACTTAGTATTGACTCAAAAATACCAGTCAGAGGAAGGGAGTATTAAAAATTATGTCAGATAAGATTATTGAAAACAATCAGGTAACGATCATGGGTGAGGTGGCTTCTAAATTTACATACAGCCACGAGGTTTTCGGCGAGGGCTTCTATATGGTGGATGTGCTGGTGAAGAGACTCAGCAATTCGGATGACCGGATCCCGCTTATGATCTCGGAGAGACTCATTGATGTGACTCAGGACTTCACAGGGGAGTTCATTATGGTTTCCGGACAGTTCCGTTCTTACAACCGGCATGAGGAACAGAAGAATAGACTGGTTCTTTCTGTTTTTGTACGTGAGGTTGAATTTATTGATGAGGAGTTGGACGGGGCGAAGACGAACCATATCCTCCTGGAAGGTTATATCTGTAAGAAGCCGGTCTACAGAAAGACTCCGCTTGGACGTGAGATCGCGGATCTTCTGCTTGCAGTGAACAGACCGTATGGAAAGTCAGATTATATTCCATGTATCTGCTGGGGAAGAAATGCAAGATATGCATCCGGGTTTGAAGTCGGGGAGCACGTTCAAATACTCGGGAGGATCCAGAGCAGGGAATATGTGAAAAAGCTTTCAGATACAGAAACGGAGACACGCACTGCTTACGAGGTCTCTGTGAGTAAATTAGAGTGTATGGAAGAGTAGAAGTATAGGTCTTATGAAAGTGGATTCTATCCGGATCCAGAAGCTGGTTTCGTTAATACTGAACGTTGACATCGTCTGCAATTAATGTTAAACTTTGGAAAGATAAGTGTTTAAGATTAGGAGGATGTATATGTCAATTTTTAAAGGAGCCGGAGTAGCGATTATCACCCCATTTCACGAAGATGGGAGCATCAACTATGATAAGCTGGATGAGTTGATCGATTATCACTGCGGGAATGGTACGGACAGCATTATTATTTGTGGTACTACTGGCGAATCTTCTACATTAACAGAAGAAGAGCATATGGAATGTATTAAGTTTACGATAGAGCGCACGAAGCAACGCATCCCGGTGATTGCGGGAACTGGTTCCAATTGTACGCGCACAGCGATCGAGATGTCTAAGGACGCTGCCGATGCAGGCGCGGACGGACTGCTCCTCGTAACTCCTTACTATAATAAAGCGACACAGGCAGGACTTGCGGCACATTATAAGGCGATCGCAGCAGAAGCAAAGGCACCGATCATTTTATATAGTGTAAAGAGCAGAACCGGCATGAATATTGAACCGGCAACTGTTGCACAGCTGGTAAGCGAGGTAGAGAACATTGTTGCAGTGAAAGAGGCTTCCGGTGATATTTCACAGGTTGCGAAGATCATGCAGATGACAGACGGTAAGGTGGATCTGTACTCAGGTAATGACGATCAGATCCTGCCGCTTCTTTCCCTTGGAGGAAAGGGCGTTATTTCCGTATTGTCCAATATTGCACCCCGCGAGACACATGATATCTGCGCGAAGTTCTTCGAGGGAGATATCGAAGGCAGCCGTGCGCTTCAGTTGAAAGCACTGCCGCTGATCCAGCAGTTATTCTGCGAGGTGAATCCGATCCCGGTCAAGAAGGCTGCGAATCTGATGGGCATGCAGGTCGGAGGCGTGCGTATGCCTCTTACAGAGATGACCGAAGCTAATGCGGCAAACCTGGCGAAGGCTATGAAGGATTTTGGGATCAAGCTTGCTTAATATGAAATAAAAGATATGATTGTTAAAGGGATATCATAAGTTGAGGAAAGTCCTCAAATGTGGTATCCTTTTTCATATAAGGCGTTAGAGTCCCGGCGACGGGACAAATGGTTTATATCTGTTATATCAGGGGCAGACAAGAAAAAAGATAAAAGATACAGGAGGAGTTTAACATGATAAAAGTATTAATGCACGGATGCAACGGGAAAATGGGACAGATGATCACGGGGCTGATCAGGGAGGACGAGCGTTTGGAGATTGCTGCCGGTGTGGATGCATATACCGGGACTGCCAACGACTATCCGGTCTTTGAAAGTATCGGGGCTTGTGATATTGATGTGGACGTTGTTATTGATTTTTCCAATGCAGGGGCAGTGGACAGCCTGCTTGATTATTGCGTCAGCAAGGAAGTTCCGGTCGTGTTGTGTACCACGGGACTCTCAGAAGCGCAGCTTAAGAAGGTCCAGGAGGTCTCTTCCAGGATCGCGGTCTTAAAATCTGCGAATATGTCTATGGGGATCAATCTTCTTTTGAAGCTTTTAAAGGATGCGGCAAAAGTACTTGCTCCGGCAGGATATGATATCGAGCTTGTGGAGAAGCACCACAACCAGAAGGTGGATGCTCCCAGCGGGACAGCGCTGGCACTGGCAGACTCGATGAATGCTGCACTGGATCATGAGTATACTTATGTATATGACAGAAGTCAGGTTCGGAAGAAGAGGGATGCAAAGGAGATGGGGATCTCAGCAGTACGTGCAGGTACGATCGTAGGGGAACATGAAGTGATTTTTGCCGGTACGGATGAAGTGATCGAATTCAAGCATACAGCTTATTCCAGAAGCGTTTTCGGAAAAGGTGCAGTGGAGGCTGCGAAATTTCTGGCAGGACAGCCGGCAGGAATGTATGATATGAGCGATGTGATCCGGTTCTAGAACTGCATAAAAGGGGGAGAAGAACAGGCATGAAAGATTTGGAAACGAGGTATTTGGAGAGACTTTCGGATTTGTATCCGACGATAGCGGCGGCGTCTACGGAGATCATCAATCTACAGGCAATCTTAAACCTGCCGAAAGGTACAGAGCATTTCCTGACGGATATCCATGGGGAGTATGAGGCGTTCAACCATGTGCTAAAGAACGGGTCGGGGTCTGTGAGAAGAAAGATCGATGATGTGTTTGGGAATACGTTAAGCTCCCGGGATAAGCAGTCACTGGCGACATTGATCTACTATCCGAAGGATAAGATGGCGCAGGTGAAAAAGGTGGAGACGAATATGGAGGACTGGTACAAAATCAACCTGTACCGTCTGATCGAGGTGAGCAAAAGGGCGGCGAGCAAGTATACCCGTTCCAAGGTGCGCAAGGCTCTTCCTAAAGATTTTGCCTATGTGATAGAAGAATTGATCACGGAGAAGGCGGAGCTGAGTGATAAGGAATCCTATTATAGCGAGATCATCATGACGATCATCAGGATCGGACGGGCGGAGGATTTCATCATCGCTATTTCGGAGTTGATCCAGCGTCTGGTCGTGGACCACTTACATATCGTAGGGGATATCTATGACAGGGGACCGGGACCTCATATCATTATGAATAAGCTGATGAGTTATCATTCCGTGGATATCCAGTGGGGAAACCATGATGTACTCTGGATGGGGGCTGCTACCGGACAGAGGGGATGTATTGCCAATGTCATCCGTATCTGTGCCAGATATGGGAATTTGGATATCCTGGAGGATGGATACGGGATCAATCTGCTTCCGCTGGCGACATTTGCCCTGCGGACATACGGAGATGACCCTTGCACCTGTTTTACATTGAAAGGGCCGGAAAAGCAGAATAAAGCGGAGATGGAGATGGATCTCAGGATGCACAAGGCGATCTCTATCATCCAGTTCAAGGTAGAAGGCCAGATCATTAAACGGCAGAAGGAATTTGCTCTGGATGACAGGGCACTTTTACACCGGATAGATTATGAAAAAGGGACGATCACACTGAAAGGTAAGACCTATAAGCTTCAGGATACGAACTTTCCGACCATAGATCCCAAGGACCCTTACCGGCTTTCCGAGGAAGAGGAGGAAGTGATGGAGCGTCTGGAAAAAGCATTTACAGGATGTGAGATGCTGCAGGCACATATGCGTTTCCTGCTTGCGAAAGGCGGGCTGTATAAGGTGTACAACAATAATCTCCTCTATCACGGATGTGTTCCTCTCAATGAGGATGGCAGCCTGAAAGAGGTGGATCTCTTTGGCAGGAAGTTTAAAGGACGTTCCCTCTATGATGCCCTGGACAGATACCTGAGAAAGGGATTTTTTGCGCTGAGCGAGGAGGATCGGGAGAACGGACGGGATATCATGTGGTATATCTGGCTGCATCCGAATTCACCGTTGTTCGGCAAAGACAAGATGGCTACATTTGAGCGGTATTTCCTGGCAGAGAAAGAGACGCATGTGGAGAAGAAGAATCCATATTATTATCTGCTGGAGAAGGAAGAGGTCGTTGATAATATTATGACTGAATTTGGTCTGAATCTGGATGGTGCCCACATAGTGAACGGACATGTTCCGGTAAAGCGTAAAAACGGAGAAAGCCCGATCAAATGCAACGGCAAGGTACTGGTCATTGACGGCGGTTTTTCTAAGGCATACCAGCAGGAGACCGGGATCGCGGGATATACGCTGATCTACAATTCCTATGGCCTGCTTTTGGTCGCACACGAGCCTTTTGAGTCAACAGAGGCAGCCATACAGAAGGAAAGTGATATCCATTCCGAGTATATGGTTGTGAAGAGGGTAGTGGAACGCCGTCTGGTGGGTGACACGGATAACGGGAAGGATCTAAAGGAGCAGGTGGCAGATCTGGAGAGGCTTCTGGCAGCATACAGAAGCGGTGAGATTATTGAAAAAATATAAGGATGCGGCAGTTTTTTACCTGCCGCGCCAGAAAGTAAAGTCAGGAAGAAAGGTATTTTGGACAGCATGGAGCATTTAGATGAGTTTTTAGAAAATGAGATTTCGATCCCCGATGATGTGGAGGTGACTGAGCCTCTGAAGATCTATTTAAAAGAGATCGAACAGATCCCTCCTATGAGCGGGGAGGAAGAAAGTGCACTTGGTGTGCGCATCGCCCAGGGAGATATGGAAGCCAGGCAGCGGCTGGAGGAAGCAAACCTAAGTCTGGTCGTATCCATAGCCGGAGAATACGTGGGGAGGGGGATGCAGTTCATGGATCTGATCCAGGAAGGCAGTATCGGGCTGATGCAGGCTGCGTCACAGTTTGACGGAACAACAGGCTTTTCGGCTTTTGCTGCCCATTGGATCAGGGAGGAGATCGAGCGGGCAGTGGATGAGCTGTCCCAGGAGATCCGCGTCCCCGCTTATGTTGCAGAGAATATGAAAAAGGTCCAGAACATATCCAGGGAGTTAGAAAAGGAGCTGGGCAGGAGCGCTGTTCCGGCTGAGATAGCCCAAAAGCTGGGAGATAAGACGGAGGAAGAGGTAGAAAGTATTTTAGCAATGCTTAAGGATCCGTCCGTCGCCGAAGCGGGCGGCGTGCAGGCTGACACTGAGGCCGAAGAGGAGGAAAAGGATACCCCGGACAATGCACCGGAGGATGCGGTGGCATCCTTGATCCGCAGGGAAGAGGTAGAAGAGCTTCTGGGGCATCTAAACGAAAAAGAACAAAAAGTCATCCGCATGCGCTTCGGTCTGGAGGATGGTAAGGTTCATCCGGCAGAAGAGGTGGGCGAACTGCTTCATACTACAGCTGATGAGATCAGCCGGATCGAAGAGCAGGCCATGCAGAAACTGCGGAAAGCAGGAGATGGACGAGACCGGTAAGGATCAGAGCCCCAAAGGACAGGTAAATGCCCTTTGGGGCTCTTTAAATGTGCTGCAAAAAGCATACATCATTTTTAATGAAATTTTTTCCATACATAGAAAATTTGAAATTGTAAATATTACTAACACAAGAATAATTATGGAAAGGGAGAAATAACATGAAAAGATTTAAAAAGTTTTTACTATTAATGATGTGTGCAGGAGTTCTCTGCGGAGTAACTGCATGTGGTACAGACAACAATACAAATGACGGAGTAAACAATACTACAAACGATACAGCAGATGATGCAAATAAGAACGATACAGACAAGAAGGACACAAATAAAAACGATGCCAACAAAAATGATACGAACACAAACGATGCGACAGACGGAACAGATGGCAATGGCGCGATCGATAATGCAGTCGACGATGTGACAGACGGAATCGACAATGTGACAGATGATGTGACAGACGATAACCGCCCGGAAAAAGACAACCTGAATGACAGAAACACAAATGACAAAAATATTCAGGATGACAACAAGGCAGACGATACAAACCGTTAGGCTATAAGATAGAGATATCATGGGGAAAAACAGCGGAAGCCTTTCATGGGCGGCCGGCCAGACGGTTTGGGGAGTATTTCAGGAAACGGTGCAGCTTTGGCTATGCCGTTTCTTTGTTTTTACAAAACCTTTCGGGAGAATCTAAGGATCGGCAAATTCAGTTGTGGATTTTTTTACTTTAGTGTGGTAAAATATCAAAATGATATATTTTGCATAGTATAAAGGAGTATTACATAATATGAGTATGGAAAGAAAGCTTGTAATGGGGAATGAGGCAATCGCTCTCGGGGCCATCCGTGCCGGAGTCAGGATGGTGGCAGGATATCCGGGGACGCCTTCCACGGAGATACTGGAGACAGTTGCGAAGCATAATGACGGCAGTATCCATGTGGAGTGGTCTACGAATGAAAAGGCAGCAATGGAGGTAGGGGCCGGAGCAGCCTATGCCGGGGCCAGAACACTGGTCACGATGAAGCAGGTCGGGCTGAATGTGGCATCTGATCCACTGATGAGTCTTGCCTATGTAGGAGTAAAGGGCGGGATGGTGATCGTGTCAGCGGATGATCCGGGGCCGATCTCTTCCCAGACAGAGCAGGATACAAGACATTTTGCGCAGTTTTCCAAGCTGCCTGTTTTTGACCCGTCCTCGCCGGATGAGGCATATCTGATGATCGCGGATGCCTTTGAGTATTCTGAAAAATATGAGACGCCGGTCTTATTCCGCCCGACTACCAGGGTCTGCCATGCCTGTGTGAGCATTGAACTTCTGCCAGAGCTTGAGGTGCGTAAGCCGGAAGGGTTTATAAAAGATACGATGCGGTGGGTGATCTTCCCGAGGCTTTCCTATCAGAATCATATTAAGATAGAAGCAAGGAATGTGGAGCTTTCCGAGGTCTTTTCTTCTTATCCGATGAATAGTCTGCGCAAAGGAAGCGGAAGGAAAGGTGTTGTATCCGGCGGTGTGAGTTATGCCTATACCTGTGAGGTCATCCCGGAGGAGATTCCGTTTTTAAAGATCAGTACTCCCCATCCATTTCCGGAACGCCTGGCAAAGGAATTTATGGAAGGGCTGGACGAAGTGCTTGTGTTGGAAGAACTGGACCCGGTGATAGAGAAAGAACTTCTGATGATAGCAGGTAAGTACCACCTGAATGTGAAGATCTGTGGAAAACTCACCCACGATACAAAGAATGCGGGGGAGAACAGTGTGGAGAGCATCCGTGGCGACCTGCAGCATTTTCTGGGGCTTGACAGTGTACAGGAGGGGGAAATGGACCCGGGTGCGGACCCAGTGCCCCAGCTTCCGGTGAGACCGCCTGTTTTGTGTGCAGGATGTCCCCACAGAGCGTCCTTTTACGCCGTCAAGAAGGCGATGCGTGGGAAAAAGGCTGTTTTCAGCGGGGATATCGGCTGCTACACACTGGGAAACGCCAAGCCGCTTGATATGGTAGACACCTGCCTGTGCATGGGTGCGGATGTGACCATTGCACAGGGATTACATATCATTGAGCCGGATGCTGTGAATTTTGCATTTATCGGTGATTCTACCTTTTTTGCGTCTGGTATTACCGGAGTGGTGAATGCGGTTTATAATCAGACAGACATTGTCCTGATCGTATTGGATAATTCCACTACTGCCATGACAGGACATCAGCCGCACCCGGGAACCGGAGTGACGATGATGGGTGAGGTTGCTGCAAAGATCAGTATTGAGAATATCTTAAGAGGGATCGGGCTTGAATGGATCGAGACAGTGAATCCGCTTGAACTGGATAAGGCAGTGGATGCGGTAAAAAGAGCGTCCCTGGAAAAGGGAGTACGTGCGGTTATTTTTAGATCTCCGTGTATTGCAGTGTCGAAGCCAGGGAAGCTGTATGAAGTAAAGCAGGAGGCATGTACAAAATGTAAGGTCTGCATCAATCAGCTGGGATGCCCTGCTGTGACGGTCAATGAGGGATGTGTTGTGATCGAACCCTCCCTGTGTTACGGATGTGGTCTCTGCGGACAGGTATGTCCGTCAAATGCTATCCAGGAGGTGTAGAAGCGATGAATAAGAGTTGTTTGTTATGTGGAGTCGGAGGGCAGGGTGTTGTCCTCGCATCTAAGCTGATCGCATTTGCTGCCATGGAGCAGGGAAGATCTGTGCGTACCACGGAGACGATCGGAATGGCCCAGCGGGGCGGTTCTGTGGTAAGTCATGTAAGGATGGGGGATGCGGTACATTCCCCGCTGATCCCAATGAAAAGCGCGGACCTGCTTTTGGCATTTGAGCCGGCTGAGGCAGTGAGATGCCTGCCTTATCTAAAAGAAGGCGGGACAGTGATCGTCAGCAGCAAGGCAGTAAAGCCGGTTACTGATACCTTGAGCGGCAGCAGCTACGAAGGCAGTAAAATGCTGGATTACTTAAAGAAGAAGGTAGTAAACCTTGCGATTTTTGACGGAGAAGAGATCTGCCGTCAGGCAGGCTCTGCAAAAGTGCTGAATGTGGCACTTCTCGGAGCAGCGGCAGCAAGCGGCGTTTTGGACATTTCTATAGAAGAAATGGAGCAGGCGGTCAAAGGAAACGTGAAGGAACGGTTCCTGGAATTAAACAAAAAGGCGCTGGCACTTGGGATGGAAGCCTTTGAAAAGGCAGGAGAAAACCGAGATCGTAAGTGAACCCGATCCGGAATAAAAGAATCAGGCAGAAGGAGAAGTAAGGCATGAGAATGACAGAATTGCAGCTGGAACTGGTCAAGGAGAATCTGAAACAGCTGACAGCGAAGGATTGTTTTTATAAAGAAAAGTTTAAAGATATTGATATCTCAAAGATACAGACACAGGAAGATTTTGAGACGCTGCCGTTTACCTGGAAAGGGGATCTGCGGGAGGCATATCCGCTCGGTCTGCAGGCAGTACCGGATGAGGAGATCGTCAGGATCCATTCTTCTTCAGGAACGACAGGGACTCCGGTCATCATTCCTTACACCAAGAAGGATGTGGAGGACTGGGCAAAAATGTTTGCACGCTGCTATGAGATGGCAGGGATCACAGCCCTGGACAGGATCCAGATCACACCGGGCTACGGCCTGTGGACTGCCGGGATCGGATTTCAGGCAGGCGCCGAATATCTGGGAGCAATGACCGTCCCGATGGGGCCGGGCAATACAGATAAACAGCTCCGTATGATGCAGGACATGAAGTCTACCGTTCTGTGTGCAACTTCATCCTATGCGCTGCTCCTTGCCGAGGAAATTGCAAAAAGAGGCTTGACGGAGAAGATCTATCTGAAAAAAGGTGTCATCGGCTCTGAGCGCTGGGGAGATAAGATGAGAAAGCGTATCGCAGCAGAGCTGGGAGTTCAGTTATATGATATTTATGGACTGACAGAAGTGTATGGACCTGGTATCGCGATGAGCTGTGATCACGAATGTGGAATGCATTACTGGGATGATTATCTGTATTTTGAGATCGTGGATCCTAAGACCGGGAAAAATGTCCCGGACGGAGAGATCGGAGAGCTTGCGATCACCACACTGCGTAAGCAGGGGGCGCCGCTGGTACGCTATCGTACCCACGATCTGACCCGTTTTATTCCGGGAGAGTGTAAATGCGGTTCCAAATTCCCGAGGATCGATACACTGATCGGAAGAACAGACGATATGGTAAAGGTGAAGGGCGTCAATATTTTCCCAAGCCAGATCGAGGAAATGTTAAAGGATGTGCCGGAGGCATCCAGTGAATACCAATTCATGCTGGATCATATGAACGGGAAGGATGTCTGCACTCTTTTTGTGGAAACGAATAAAAATGTGGATAAGAAGCAGGCAGAGGAGGCTGTTAAAAAAGCCTTCAAGACGAAGATCGGAATTACGGTCAATGTAAAACCGGTCTCCATCGGAGATCTGCCGAGAAGCGAAAAGAAGTCCACAAGGATTTTTGATAACAGATATTGATTTCAAAGGGGTCAGACCCCTATGCAAAAGGGTCTGACCCCTTTGCATTACGAAAGGAAAAATATGAGATTCAGACCATGTATCGATATTCATAATGGAAAGGTAAAACAGATCGTCGGGGGGAGTCTTAAGGACCAGGGAGACCAGGCTGTGACAAATTTTTCATCGGAGCTGGATGCTGCCTGGTATGCAGAGCTGTATCAAAGGGACGGCTTAAAGGGAGGGCATATCATCCTGCTGAACCCTGTGACATCCGAATTTTATGAGGCTACAAAGAAACAGGCCATGGCCGCGTTAAAGGCTTATCCGCAGGGGATGCAGATAGGCGGCGGGATCACTGCCAGGAACGCGCAGGAGTATCTGGATGCAGGGGCAAGCCACGTGATCGTGACGTCTTATGTGTTTCAGGATGGGAAGTTCTGCCGGGAGAATCTGGAAAAGCTTGTTCAGGCAGTGGGAAGGGAGCATATTGTGCTGGATCTAAGCTGCCGGAAAAGAGATTCTTCCTATTATATAGTGACAAACCGCTGGCAGACATTTACGGATGTGTGCCTGACGCATAAGGTGCTGGATGAGCTTTCCGGGTACTGTGATGAATTTTTGGTGCATGCCGTGGATGTGGAGGGAAAATCCTCCGGCGTGGAGCTGGAACTTGTTCGTCTGCTCGGTGACTGGAACCAGATCCCAGTGACCTATGCAGGAGGGATCGGAAGCCTTCTGGATCTGGAAGAGTTTCAAGAGGCATGCGGCGGGAAACTGGACTTTACGATCGGGAGCGCACTGGATCTGTTTGGCGGGCAGATTCCCTATGAAAACATTGCAAAGCTTGAGAATAATAATCCACATATAGATTAATTTGTTGAATTCACTGGAAGATAGTGTTAGAATGAAGCTTAGAGTAAATTTAGACAAGGAGTAAATTACGGAATATGAGTTTAATAGAGAAGATTTTCGGAACACACAGCGAAAATGAATTAAAGCGCATTTACCCGATCGTGGACCGGATAGAATCATTAGAGCCGGAACTTGAGACATTGTCCGATGCAGAATTAAGAGATAAGACCAGAGAGTTCAAGAAGCGCCTTGAGGATGGAGAGACAACAGACGATATCCTTCCTGAGGCATATGCTGTTGTAAGAGAGGCAGCTAAAAGATCTCTGGGAATGCGTCATTACCGTGTACAGCTCATCGGTGGTATCATTCTGCACCAGGGACGTATTTCTGAGATGAAGACCGGTGAAGGTAAGACCCTGGTTTCTACACTTCCTGCATATCTGAACGCCCTTGAGGGGAAAGGTGTGCATATCGTAACAGTCAATGATTATCTTGCAAAACGTGATGCTGAATGGATGGGGAAGGTCCATGAATTCCTGGGACTGACTGTCGGAGTCGTACTGAACTCCATGGACAACGACGAGCGCCGTGCAGCATATAACTGTGACATCACATATGTAACAAATAATGAGCTTGGTTTTGACTATCTCCGTGACAATATGGTCATCTATAAGGAACAGCTCGTCCAGCGGGGACTTCATTATGCGATCATCGATGAGGTCGATTCTGTTCTGATCGACGAGGCAAGAACACCTCTGATCATTTCCGGACAAAGTAATAAGTCTACTAAGCTTTATGAGGCCTGCGATATTCTTGCACGTCAGCTGGAGCGGGGCGAGGCAAGCGGTGAATTTTCCAAGATGAACGCCATCATGGGTGAGGACATCGAGGAAACAGGCGATTTTATCGTGAATGAAAAGGAAAAGGCAGTCAACCTGACCGAAGATGGTGTGAAGAAGGTAGAGCAGTTCTTTCATATCGACAATCTGGCTGATCCGGATAATCTGGAGATCCAGCACAACATTATTCTGGCGCTGCGTGCACACAATCTGATGTTCCGCGACCAGGATTACGTGGTGACACCGGAAGGGGAGGTTGTGATCGTCGATGAGTTTACCGGACGTATCATGCCGGGACGCCGCTATTCAGACGGTCTGCATCAGGCGATCGAGGCGAAGGAGCATGTGAAGGTCAGAAGAGAGAGCAAGACACTTGCCACCATCACATTCCAGAACCTGTTCAATAAGTATGATAAGAAGAGCGGTATGACAGGTACAGCTCTGACAGAGGAGAAGGAGTTCCGTGACATCTATGGAATGGATGTTATTGAGATCCCGACCAACGAACCGGTACAGAGAAAAGATTTAGAGGACGCTGTTTACAGTACACAGAAGGAAAAGTTCAAAGCAGTAGTGGAGGAAGTGAAGAGGGCCCATGCTACAGGACAGCCGGTTCTGGTTGGTACGATCACCATCGAGATCTCAGAACTGCTGAGTAAGATGCTGAAAAAAGAAGGCATCCAGCATAAAGTACTGAATGCCAAGTACCATGAATTAGAGGCTGAGATCGTTGCGGATGCCGGTGTGCATGGAGCGGTTACCATCGCCACCAACATGGCAGGACGTGGTACCGATATCAAGCTGGACGATGAAGCGAGAGCTGCCGGAGGATTGAAAATCATCGGTACGGAGCGCCATGAGTCCAGACGTATCGACAACCAGCTGCGGGGACGTTCCGGACGTCAGGGAGATCCGGGTGAATCCCGTTTCTACATTTCCCTGGAGGACGATCTGATGCGTCTGTTCGGCTCTGAGAAGCTGATGAGCGTGTTCAGCACTCTTGGGGTGGAAGAGGGAGAGCAGATCGAGCATAAGATGCTTTCCAGTGCCATCGAAAAGGCACAGAAGAAGATTGAGAACAATAACTTTGGTATCCGTAAGAACCTGCTGGAATACGACCAGGTCATGAACGAGCAGCGCGAGATCATTTACAGTGAGAGACGCCGCGTTCTCGACGGAGAGAGTATGCGTGATACCATCTATAATATGATCACAGAATATGTGGAGAATACCGTAGACCGTTATGTATCTCCTGATGTGGACCAGGAGGAATGGGATTTAAAAGAACTGGAGGTTGCACTTCATGATGTGATCCCGCAGCTTCCGCTGCCTTCCTTAAAGGAAGCACAGGACATGCAGCAGAAGGAATTAAAGCATCTTCTCAAGGAGAGGGCTGTCAAGGCCTATGAGGCAAAAGAGGCAGAATTCCCGGAGGCAGAGCATCTGCGTGAGATCGAGCGTGTTGTACTCCTTAAGGTCATTGATGGCAGATGGATGGACCACATCGACGATATGGACCAGCTTCGTCAGGGAATCGGCCTGCAGGCTTATGGACAGAGAGACCCATTAGTCGAGTATAAGATGATGGGGTATGATATGTTCGGAGAGATGACCAATTCCATCGCGGAGACGACCATCCGTACTCTGTTCCACATCCGTGTAGAGCAGAAGGTAGAGAGAGAGCAGGTTGCTAAGGCCACCGGTACGAACAAAGACGAAAGTGCTGCCCGTGCTCCGAAGAAGAGGGAAGAGAAGAAGATCTATCCGAATGATCCGTGTCCGTGCGGAAGCGGCAAGAAGTACAAACAGTGCTGCGGACGGAATAAATAAGAGACTTGTAAAAGAAGAGAACTTTATAGGAATTTGAATATGAGAATCTGTAACCGCAGATTCTCATTTAAGTAAGAAAGAGGTGAATAAGGTGGTTTTGTTAGATGAATTGCGAACAAGACTGAGTGCATACGAAGAACCGCTGAAAGATCTGAGGGATTCACTTTGACTTAGCGTCAAAGAAGGAGCGGATCGAAGAGCTGGAGCGAAAGATCGAGGAACCGGGATTTTGGGATAACCCAGAGAAATCCAGTCATACAATGAAGTATTTAAAAGGGCTGAAGGAGTCAGTGGAACAGATCGAGAGACTGTATACGGATTATGAAGATCTGGGGCTGCTGATCGAGATGAGCGAGGAAGATGTAGATAACGAGACTGCAAAGGGAATCGAGGAGGAGCTGGTACAGTTCGAGGAGGAATTCGAAGAGCTGCGCATTCAGACTCTCCTGACCGGGGAATATGACCGAAGCAATGCGATCGTGACCCTGCATGCAGGGGCCGGCGGGACAGAGTCCTGCGACTGGGCTGGCATGTTATACCGGATGTACAGCAGATGGGCCGAGAAAAAAGGATTTTCCCTGGAAGTCTTAGACTATCTGGATGGTGATGTGGCAGGGATCAAGGGGGTCACCTTTGAGGTGGAAGGAGAGAATGCTTATGGGTATCTCCGCTCTGAGAAGGGTGTCCACCGTCTGGTACGGATCTCTCCTTTCAATGCCGCGGGAAAACGGCAGACGTCATTTGCATCCTGCGATGTGATCCCAGACATTGAAGATGAGATTGATATTGAGATCAATGAGGAAGATCTAAGGATCGATACCTACCGTTCCGGCGGTGCAGGCGGACAGCATGTCAACAAGACATCCTCTGCCGTCAGGATCACACATCTGCCCACCGGGATCGTGGTACAGTGTCAAAATGAAAGATCCCAGCATATGAACAAGGATAAGGCGATGCAGATGTTGAAGGCAAAGCTGTATCTTTTGAAAGAACAGGAGCAGGCAGAAAAAGTGTCTGATATCCGTGGTGAGATGAAGGAAATCGGGTTTGGCAGCCAGATACGGTCCTATGTCATGCAGCCGTACACACTGGTAAAAGACCACCGTACAAATACAGAGATCAGCAATGTGAATGCAGTGATGGACGGGAATATCGATCCCTTTATCAACGCATATCTGAGTGCAAAAGCATAAAAAGCAAAAGGAAAGAGAAAAGGAGGAAGACATGGTAAATATAGCGGTAATGGGATACGGTACAGTTGGTTCAGGAGTCGTGGAGGTCATCAATACAAACGGTGCCCGGATCAACCAAAGGATCGGGGATGAACTGAACATCAAATATGTATTGGATCTAAGAGAGTTCCCCGGAGATCCGATTCAGGAAAAGCTGGTACATGATTTTGATACGATCGTGAATGACCCGGAGGTGCAGATCGTTGTGGAGGTCATGGGAGGCATTGAACCTGCATATACATTTGTGAAGCGCTGTCTCTTGGCAGGCAAAAGTGTGGCTACATCAAATAAGGCGCTTGTAGCTAAGCATGGTGCAGAGCTTTTATCCATCGCGCGGGATAATAACATCAACTTCCTGTTCGAGGCAAGCGTGGGAGGAGGAATTCCAATCATCCGTCCTCTGAATTCTTCTATGACAGCGGATGAGATTGAGGAGATCACTGGTATTTTAAATGGTACCACGAACTATATGATGAGTAAGATGTTCTATGAAGGAGCAGACTATGACGAGGTGCTTAAGGAAGCACAGGAAAAAGGCTATGCAGAACGCAATCCCGAGGCTGATGTGGAGGGCTATGATGCCTGCCGTAAGATCGCGATCTTGTCCTCTTTGATCTCCGGGCAGCAGGTAGATTTCGAAGATATCTATACCGAAGGGATCACAAAGATTACAAAGCAGGATATGATGTATGCGAAAGAATTGGGGATGACGATCAAGCTTTTGGCATCCAGCAAGCGTGACGGGGACCATCTCCATGCGATCGTGGCTCCTTACATGCTTCATAAGGAGCACCCTCTTTATAATGTCAATGATGTCTTCAATGCCATTTTTGTACATGGTAATGTGCTGGGAGATGCCATGTTCTATGGAAGCGGTGCAGGAAAGCTTCCGACGGCCAGCGCCGTTGTTGCGGATGTGGTAGACGAGGCAAAGCATTTGAACCGGAACATCATGACGATGTGGAAGAGTGATAAGCTAAAGCTGCAGCCCATCGCGGATACAAGCAAACGTTATTTTGTGAGGATCCAGGGGGATGCAGATGCGATGAAGGCACACCTGGAAAGTAAATTCGGCCCGATCTCCATCGTAAAGGTGGAAGGCCTGGAGGATGAATTCGGGTTTGTGACAGAAGTGATGACTGAGGGCGCTTACGAAAAAAATGCGAAAGAGTTCCCAAGCATCCTGCATATGATCCGCGTTGAAGGATAAGCCAAAACAGAGAATCGTGTAAACGGATAAATTCAAACAAAAAGCCTGGTTATAGAGGGCCGGGTGGAGAGTATGCGGTGAAAGCTGCACTATGAGGCAAAAAGAAGGTAGAAAAGAAAATATGAAATATGTAATTGTTTTATGTGATGGGATGGCAGATGAGCCGGTCAGAGAGCTGTCCGGCAAGACTCCGCTTGAAGCAGCGGCAACACCGAATATGGACCGGATGGCACCTGATTGTGAGATCGGTATGGTAAGGACGGTGCCGGAAGGGATGGCTCCGGGAAGCGATACGGCAAACCTGTCTGTGATCGGATACGACCCGCGGAAGTATTACACGGGAAGATCTCCGCTGGAGGCTTTGAGCATCGGGGTGGATATGGAACCGACGGATGTTTCCTTACGCTGTAATATCGTGACGCTGACAGAGGAGCAGGAGAACTATGAGGACAGGATCATCATCGATCACAGCTCCGGTGAGATCAGTACAGAGGATGCAGCCGTTCTTGTAAAGGCCCTTGAGGAGGGTCTGAAAAAAGAGGGATATGAATTCTATGTGGGAACCAGTTACCGCCATTTACTGATCTGGAAAAACGGCGAGGTGGCTGAACTGACACCGCCTCACGATATCCTGACAAAGCGGATCGGGGAATATCTGCCGGAAGATAAGATCCTCCGTGAGATGATGGAGAAAAGCTATGTGATCCTGTCCAATCATCCACTGAACCTGGAGCGGAAAAAGAAGGGGTTAAACCCAGCTAATTCTGCATGGTTCTGGGGGGCAGGAACGAGGCCGATGCTGACTTCTTTTGAAGAGAAGAATCAGAAGAAGGGGGCGATGATCTCGGCGGTCGATCTGTTAAAAGGGATCGCAGTCGGCGCAGGAATGCAGAATATCCATGTGGAGGGAGCGAACGGCGGACTCCATACGAATTACGCAGGAAAAGCACAGGCGGCAGTGGATGCTCTTACAAGAGACGGATGTGATTTCGCATATATTCATATAGAAGCTCCTGATGAAATGGGGCATCAGGGCAATGTTCAAAACAAAGTACGATCAATTGAAAATATTGATTCCTATATTATAGGCCCGGTGGCAGAAAAGCTGAAAAGTGCGGGAGAAGACTTCCGTATGCTGATACTGCCGGATCATCCGACGCCGGTCAGTGTGCGCACGCATACCCCGGAACCGGTGCCTTATATGCTTTACGACAGCAGGAAAGCAGAAAATGGGATGGATACATATGATGAGAATACAGCTTCCCAAACCGGGATCCGGGTGGAAGCGGGATATACACTGATCGACCATCTCTTTGAGAATAGGAGGACAACATGCTGATAGTAAAAAAATTTGGAGGCAGCTCAGTTGCTGACAAGGAATGTATTTTCCGAGTGGCAGAGCGCTGTATCGAAGACTACAAAAAAGGGAATGACGTCATTGTTGTTTTATCAGCCATGGGTGATACAACAGATGAGCTGATCGATAAAGCAAAGACAATTACACCGAATCCATCGAAGCGTGAGATGGATATGCTCCTTACAACGGGGGAACAGGTATCCGTGGCATTGATGGCAATGGCCATCAACTCGCTTGGGGTTCCGGCAGTATCTCTCAATGCATTCCAGGTGGCTATGCATTGTACATCCACATATGGCAATGCTAGGTTTAAGAGAGTGGATGCTGAGCGTATCCGCCATGAGCTGGATTACAGGAAGATCGTGATCGTGACCGGGTTCCAGGGGATTAACAAATATGATGACTATGCCACATTAGGCAGAGGCGGCTCCGATACGACGGCAGTAGCGATCGCAGCGGCACTTCATGCAGATGCCTGTGAAATCTATACCGATGTGGAGGGCGTCTACACGGCAGATCCGAGGATCGTGCCCAATGCAAGGAAGCTGGATGCGATCAGCTATGACGAAATGCTGGAACTGGCGTCACTGGGAGCAAGGGTTTTGCACAACCGTTCTGTGGAGATGGCGAAAAAATACGGAGTACAGCTGGTGGTACGTTCCAGTCTGAACAGAGAAGAAGGAACAGTAGTCAAGGAGGTAGTAAAATTGGAAAAAATGTTAATCAGCGGAGTTGCTTCCGATAAGAATACATCACGTATTTCCGTGATCGGTGTAGACGATAAACCGGGGGTAGCATTCAAGATATTCAATACGCTTGCGAAAAAGGGGATCAATGTGGATATCATCCTTCAGTCCGTGGGGCGTGAGGGTACAAAGGATATCTCCTTTACCGTTGCACAGGACGACTTAAAGTATACACTGGAAGTATTGGAAGAAAATAAAGAGGCATTGACCATCAAAGAGATCAATCATAAAGATACAGTGGCTAAGATCTCGATCGTTGGTGCAGGAATGATGAGCAATCCGGGTGTTGCTGCCAAAATGTTTGAGGCTCTGTTCAATGCAGGTGTGAATATCAATATGATTGCCACATCCGAGGTGCGCATCACGGTTCTGATCGATGAGAAGGACGTAGAGAGAGCTATGATCGCGGTCCATGACGGATTTGGGCTGGCTGATTAAGGAAAAGGAAAATTTTCAGAAAGAAGAATCCGGTCAGAGACGAATATGAAAAAGGGGTGCTGCAGCCTGGCAGCACCCCTTGCTTTATATTTATTGATTAGAGTTCAGGACTTTATCCACAAGCCGTCTGTCATCGTCAGGCAGAGAACGGCACTTTAAGATCATTTCAACTTCCTTTTCTGACAGGTGGAGTGTCTTGGAAGAACCCTCTTGAACTGCGACGGTATAAGGTCCTTTTTGTTCTAAGATGATCTCGTTATATGGAGAAATGTTCTGAAGGATCAGCTGGTCCAATGTAAGATTAAACTTTTGGGCAAATTGAATGATGAAGTTCAGATCAGGTTCGCGTTTATAATTCTCGTAATTGGAATATGCCTGCCTGGAAATATTCATCATTTTGGCAAGTGCTTCCTGGGTATAGCCAAACTTTGTTCTGATAGTCTTCATATTCTTTATTAGCTGTATATTTGCCAAAGTCCTACCTCCATTAACAGGGAATTTAAAAAACTGTGTGTAGATTATATAACGTTTCCCTGTAAATGGATATTCTATGCGTCAGAACGAAGAATATATAAAATATGACACGAAATGAAGCGAAATCGTAAGCTGGTTTTATTCTTTTTACATTTTACTCAAGGTGCTGTTGTGATATTGGGAGGAAAAAGTAACGTCCTCGCCGAACCAGCTTGGAGGCACAAACGTATTGGCCGTCTCTTCGTCTGGAAACTCGACCTCAGCCAGGATCAGAGGAGCCAGATCACCTCTGAAAAGATCCAGTTCGATCGTGAGTTCGCTGCCGAGGGGGATCATATACCGTTCTTTTGTGATCAGATGTCCGTCGATCTTCGTTTTTAAATGCTCATATGCTTTGTCTGTAAGAGGCAGATTGAATTCTTCCCGCACCATATGCCCCTTTGATTTATAAGTGAGGAAATATGCATCATTATCCCTGCGTATCCTGACCACGGGATCTGTGCAAAGATAGCCCTGTTCAATAAGGCGGCGGGGATAATGGTCCAGATCCTTTGGGAGCTTTTCTCTGTTAATCAGATATTTACGTTCGATTTCCATATTACTTCCTTTCCTGAATCGAAGAACTTTGGATTCAATTTGAATTACTGCTTATTATGATCAGTTATGCTTATCATAATACGAGGCAGGCTAAAAGTAAACGGGGGAAATCCATTGATTTTTGATAGTGGATTTGCTACACTGTGAACAGAGAAGCCGCGTATTTTTTTTCATTTGAAAAGGAGGAATTTTATCATGAAAAAAGCATGTGTTTTTCTTGCAGAGGGATTCGAAGAGGTGGAAGGCCTTATGATCGTCGACCTGCTTAGGCGGGCAGGCGTGGAGACATATATGATATCTGTAAGCGGAGAACAAAAGGTGACAGGCAGCCACAAGATCGCGATCGATGCGGATTGTTTGTTCGAAGAGATGGATTTTACAGATGTTGACCTGCTGATGCTTCCGGGGGGACTGCCGGGAACAGATCATCTGATGGCACATGAGGGACTTGAGAAGCTCCTTAAGGAATTTTATGCACAGGGCAGATATCTGGCCGCTGTCTGTGCAGCCCCCAGTGTATTCGGTAAGTTTGGGTTCCTGGAAGGCCGCAGGGCATGCTCTCACCCATGCAGGGAGGATGTCCTGACGGGGGCAGAGGTAGTGAAAGATCCTGTAGTGGTGGACGGTCATATCATTACGGGCCGCGGACTTGGTGCAGCGATCCCGCTGGGGCTTACGCTGATCTCTCTGCTGGTGGATGAAAAGACAGCAGAGGATGTGAAGAACGCCATCGTATATGAGTAGGCGGTAGAAAACAGCCGGGGGATGGAAGTGTTTTCATGACCATGGATATGATCGAACGGACCCGGAGAGGATCGTAAAAGGCTGCGGTGCGGACAAAACTGTTGTGATACAGTGGTCTGCACCGCATTTTCGCGGGAAAACATCGGGAAAAATACGGTTTGCAGACAAAAATAAGATGCGAATGTGATAAAAATCGTAAAATAGCCCTGAAAAAGCCGAAGAACCGGGAAAAAGTACTGGAAATTTACAGTCTTATGTGCTATACTGTTTCAATGACTGCGAAGGTATATTTTCAGAAAGTGATTTCTGGAAGATACAGATCAGCGTTTGAATGGTACGAATCAAGGAGGAAAATAAAAATGAGTTTACAGGTAGAAAAGTTAGAACATAACATGGTCAAACTGACAATCGAAGTTCCGGCAGAAGATGTGGAGAAAGCACTCCAGGCAGCATACTTAAAACAGCGCAAGCAGATTAACATGCCTGGTTTCCGTAAAGGAAAAGTTCCGAGACAGATGATCGAGAAGATGTACGGACCGGAAGTGTTCTATGATGAAGCAGCCAACAAGATGATCCCGGAAGCATACTCTAAAGCATATGATGAGTGTGAGATGGAGCTGGTTTCCCAGCCTCAGATCGATGTTGTCCAGTTAGAGAAGGGCAAGTCTTTCATTTTTACAGCAGAAGTAGCTGTAAAGCCGGAAGTAACTCTTGGCGAATATAAAGGACTGTCTGTAGATAAGGTTTCTACAAGAGTGACAGCAAAAGAAGTTGATGAGGAGATCGAGAAAGAGCGCGAGCGCAACGCAAGAACCGTTGATGTGACAGACCGTGCAGTTCAGGATAAGGATCAGGTAACACTGGACTTTGAAGGATTTGTAGACGGAGAAGCTTTCGAAGGCGGCAAAGGCGAGGACTATCCGCTGACGATCGGTTCCGGCGCATTTATCCCGGGATTTGAGGAGCAGCTGATCGGTGCTGAGATCGACAAAGAATTAGAAGTAAAAGTGACATTCCCGGAGGAATATCAGGCAAAGGAGCTGGCTGGAAAAGAGGCAGTCTTCAAATGTACCGTACATTCTATCAAGGCAAAAGAGCTGCCTGAGTTAGATGATGAATTTGCATCAGAAGTTTCCGAGTGTGAGACACTGGATGACTACAAAGCTGAAGTAAAGAAGAACATCAAAGAGCGCAAAGAGCGTGAAGGAAAAGAAAAGAAAGAGAACCAGGCTGTAGATAAAGCGATCGAGAATGCGCAGATGGACATCCCGGAGGCAATGATCGATATGCAGGTAAGACAGATGGCAGATGATTTTGCACGCCGTATCCAGCAGCAGGGTCTTTCTGTAGAGCAGTACTTCCAGTTTACAGGAATGACAGAAGAGAAGATGATGGAAGAGTTAAAGCCGCAGGCTGAGAAGCGCATCAAGACTAGACTTGTGCTCGAGGCTGTTGTTAAGGCTGAGAATATCGAAGTATCTGATGAGCGTCTGGATGAAGAGCTCTCCAAGATGGCAGAAGCTTACCAGATGGAAGTTGAGAAGCTCAAAGAATTCATGGGTGAGAATGAGAAGAAACAGATGAAGGAAGACATCGCAGTTCAGGAAGCTGTAACACTGCTTGCTGATTCAGCAGTCGAGGAATAATGCACCCTGTCGGATCAGATGAGAGTGCTCCGGCAAAAGTGGACTGAGGGGAGACTACCCGGTGAGACTGCCGAGTGATACCCGGCAGATTGGATTCAACATAATTAGGAGGGACATCGATGAGTTTAGTACCTTACGTCATTGAACAGACGAGCCGTGGAGAACGCTCCTACGACATTTATTCAAGATTATTAAAAGAGAGAATCATTTTCCTGGGAGAAGAAGTGAACGATGTGTCAGCAAGCGTTGTCATCGCACAGCTTCTTTTCCTGGAGGCGGATGATCCGGATAAGGATATCCAGTTATATATCAACAGCCCGGGCGGTTCCGTAACAGCAGGGATGGGAATCTATGACACCATGCAGTACATCAAGTGTGACGTGTCTACTGTTTGTGTGGGCATGGCTGCAAGCATGGGGGCATTCCTTCTCTCAGGTGGGGCAAAGGGCAAACGCTTTGCGCTTCCGAATGCAGAGATCATGATCCATCAGCCATCAGGCGGTGCACAGGGGCAGGCTACGGAGATCAAGATCGTGGCAGAGCATATCCTAAAGACACGCCAGAAGCTGAACGAGATCCTGGCAGCCAACACGGGACAGCCGCTGGAAGTGATCCAGGCCGATACAGAGCGTGATAACTTTATGTCTGCCCAGGAAGCTAAGGAATATGGATTAATTGATGAAATACTTGCCAGACACTAATGGCAATATGAGGTGAAGAGTAATATGGCAGGAAAAGTAAGTGATGATACAGTAAGATGTTCTTTCTGTAATAAGACCCAGGCACAGGTGCGTAAGCTGATCGCGGGACCGAATGGTGCTTATATCTGTGATGAGTGCATTGATGTGTGTGCTGAGATTATTGAGGAAGAATTTGAATATGACGAAAGAAGAGCATTTGATGACATCAATCTTCTGACACCGGAAGAATTGAAGGCGTTCCTTGATGAATATGTCATCGGACAGGATGAGGCCAAGAAGGTGCTTTCCGTTGCTGTATATAATCATTACAAGCGGATTATGGCAGAACAGGACTTAGGGGTCGAACTGCAGAAGAGCAATATATTGATGTTAGGACCGACCGGCTGTGGTAAGACGCTGCTTGCCCAGACATTGGCCAAGATACTCAACGTGCCGTTTGCCATTGCAGATGCGACAGCACTGACAGAGGCGGGGTATGTAGGCGAAGACGTGGAGAATATCCTGTTGAAGGTGATCCAGGCTGCGGACGGAGACATTGAACGTGCGGAGCATGGGATCATTTATATAGACGAGATCGATAAGATCACGAGAAAATCAGAGAACCCATCCATTACCCGTGATGTTTCCGGGGAAGGTGTACAGCAGGCTCTTTTGAAGATCATAGAGGGTACTGTTGCTTCTGTTCCGCCTCAGGGCGGCAGGAAGCATCCGCATCAGGAGCTGATCCAGATAGACACGACGAATATCCTGTTTATCTGCGGCGGGGCTTTTGAAGGAATCGATAAGCTGATCGAGACTCGTCTCGATAAGAAGTCGATCGGATTTAATGCGGAGATCGCATCTAAGCATGAATACGATGTCGATGTTCTGCTCCATCAGGTGCTGCCTCAGGATCTGGTTAAGTTTGGACTGATCCCTGAGCTTGTCGGGCGTCTGCCGGTGACAGTTTCATTGGATATGCTGGATGAGGAGGCTTTGATCAGGATCCTGACAGAGCCGAAGAGTGCGATCGTGAAGCAGTATCAGAAGCTGCTGGAATTAGACGGGGTAAGACTGGAATTCGATAAGGATGCCCTGTATGCGATTGCGGAGACATCCCTTGCAAGAAAGACCGGAGCCAGAGGACTTCGGGCGATCATGGAGAATATCATGATGGATACGATGTTTAAAGTGCCGTCTGATGATACGATCAAAGGATGCCGGATAACAAAAGATGTGGTAAAAGGAACGGGAAGGCCATTGTATGAATGCGATGGAGAAGAACGCAGATCGTTCCTGAACTCAGAAAGCGCGTAAAGATTCGGGCGGGTGCAATGGAATAACCATGTATCCGCCCTTTTAGCATACCTGCCCTTGGAATAATGAAAAGGCAGATAACCAGGAGGAGACAAAATGAAGAGTGAGAAGCGAAGCCTTCCGATGGTCGCGCTGCGGGGCATGACAATCATGCCGGAGATGGTGGTGCACTTTGATGTAAGCCGCCAGCGTTCCATAGCAGCCATCCAGGAGGCAATGGTGGAAGACCAAAAGATATTTATGGTAACCCAAAAAGAGATAGAGACGGAGGAGCCGAAGCAGGAGGATCTGTTCGAAGTGGGAACAGTGGGAACGATCAAGCAGATCATTAAGCTGCCGAAGCATATTGTCCGCGTACTTGTTGCGGGAGAGACACGAGGTGTGCTCTCCAAGATCGAATATGATGATCCTTATCTGCGTGCAGAGGTGGAGGTGATTGATGATTCAGACATCACCATCCCCGAAGACCTGAATGGACAGGCTATGGAGCGCGGTTTAAAGGATATGTTCGTAGATTTTGCAGCGAAGAACGGGAAGATGTCCAAGGAAGCGGTGGCGCAGGTGCTGGAAATCCAGGGGCTTAAGAAGCTGGTGGACGAGATCGCAGCCAACACACCGCTTTACTATACAGACCTGCAGGAGATCCTGAATGAGACAGATTTCTGGAAACGATATGAAGCATTGGCCTTTAAACTTGTCAATGAAGTGCAGATCATGGATATTAAAGAGGAGATCCAGCTAAAGGTCAAAGAGAGAGTTGACAAACATCAGAGGGAATACATTTTAAGAGAACAGTTAAAACTAATCCGTGAGGAGTTGGGAGAGGATACAACGATCTCCGATGCGGAAGAGTTTCAAAAGGCGGCGAAAGCATTGAAGGCTCCTAAGGAAGTCAAGGAAAAGCTGGAAAAGGAGATCAGCCGTTTTAAGAGTTCTTTGAATAGTCCGGCGGAGAGCGGTGTGATCAGGACTTATATCGAAACGCTGCTGGAGATGCCCTGGAATAAAGCGGTGAAGGACAGCAACAATCTGGAGTTTGCACAGAAGGTGCTGGATGAGGATCATTACGGACTGGAGCAGGTGAAGGAGAGAGTACTGGAATTTCTGGCAGTCCGTTCCCTGACGAAGAAAGGGGAAAGCCCGATCTTATGTCTGGTAGGCCCGCCGGGAACCGGAAAAACTTCTATTGCTAAGTCTTTGGCGAAGGCGTTGAAAAAGCCGTATGTCAGGATCTCTCTGGGTGGCGTGCGAGACGAGGCAGAGATCCGTGGACACAGGAAGACCTATGTCGGGGCGATGCCTGGAAGGATCGCCAATGCGGTCAAGACAGCAGGGGCGAAGAATCCGGTCATGCTGCTGGATGAGATCGACAAAGTCAGTACAGATTATAAGGGGGATACCTTCTCTGCACTGCTGGAGGTTTTGGACAGTGAGCAGAACAGTAAGTTCCGCGACCATTACCTGGAAGTTCCTCTTGATCTGTCGGAGGTATTATTTATTACAACTGCGAATACACTTTCCACGATCCCAAGACCGCTGCTTGACCGTATGGAAGTCATCGAGGTCAGCAGCTATACGGAGAATGAAAAGCTGCATATTGCTATGGAACATTTGATCCCAAAACAGCTGGAAAAGCATGGACTAAAACCGGAGCAGCTGACATTTAGCAAGCATGCGATCTGGAAGATGGCGCGAAACTATACGAAGGAAGCCGGTGTCAGACAGCTGGAGCGTGAGATCGGAAATATCTGCAGAAAGGCAGCCAAGGAGATCCTGACAACGAATAAGAAGTCTATTTCTGTCACTGAGAAGAATATCCATAAGTATCTGGGCAAGGAAAAGTATACCTATCAGATGGTCAACGCGGCAGATGAGATCGGTATTGTACGCGGCTTGGCATGGACAAGTGTAGGCGGTGATACACTCCAGATCGAAGTCAATGTGATGCCGGGAAGCGGCGATATCATGCTGACCGGACAGCTGGGGGATGTGATGAAGGAGTCGGCAAGGACCGGTATCAGTTACATCCGTTCTGTGAGCAGCCAGTATCAGATCGAGGAGGATTTCTTCGAAAAGCATGATATTCACGTGCATATCCCGGAAGGTGCGGTTCCGAAAGACGGCCCGTCCGCCGGTATTACGATGGCAACGGCCATGATCTCCGCAATTACCGGGCGCAAGGTGCGCGCAGACCTGGCGATGACAGGGGAAGTGACTCTGCGGGGAAGAGTCCTGCCCATCGGCGGCCTGAAAGAGAAGCTGCTTGCAGCAAAGAATGCAGGGATCAAGACGGTGCTCATACCAAAGGAGAACGTGGCAGATGTGGAGGAGCTTTCCACAGAGATCACGAAGGGACTGGAGATCCTGCCGGTGGAACACATGAATGAGGTATTAAAGGCAGCACTGGCTGCAGAAGAATAGGAAACCGCACAGCCAGTAGGCATTGGTGTGCTGAGAAGTGTGAAAAGACAGGAGAATTTTATGGTAATCAGAAATATTAACTTAGAGACAGTCTGCGGGATCACGAGCGTGCTGCCGGAGAATGATAAGCCGGAGATCGCGTTTGCGGGAAAGTCCAACGTGGGAAAATCTTCCCTGATTAATGGCTTGATGAACCGGAAATCTTATGCCAGGATTTCTGCGACTCCGGGGAAGACCCAGACGATTAATTTTTACAATATCAATGAGGAGCTGTATCTGGTAGATCTTCCGGGATATGGATATGCAAAGGTTTCCGAGAAGGAGAAGGCACAGTGGGGAAAACTGATCGAGAGATATCTCCATGGTTCGAAGCAGCTCCGTGCGGTCTTTCTGCTGATCGATATCCGTCATGAACCGTCTGCGAATGACAAGATGATGTACCGCTGGATCGTGGATCAGGGGTTTGCTCCTATCATAATCGCCACAAAGCTGGACAAACTAAAGAGAAGCCAGGTCCAGAAGCATGTAAAGATGGTCAAAGAAGGACTGGGGCTGGTGCCCGGCACCAAGGTTATCCCATTTTCCTCAGTTACCAAGCAGGGAAGAGATGAGATCTGGGAATTGGTAGAAACGGAGTATCTGGACAGACAAGAGGTGGAATAATTATGGGGAAAAAGAGGCCTTACTGGCAGGTAGCTGTAAGCCTTGTTTTCAGTCTGCTGGCGACAGCAGCATTTATCATCGTGGGGATCAAGGCGATCGGGTTTCTGATGCCGTTCGTGATCGGCTGGATCATATCCGCCATTGCGGCACCATTGGTAAACTGGCTGGAAAAACGGTTGAAAATCGTGAAAAAGTTAGGCTCTGCGCTGATCGTTATCGTTGTTTTGGCATTGATCATACTGGTATTATATTTTGCGATCAGCCGGATCAGCACGGAAATCGGCGATCTGGTCAAGAATTTTCCGGGGATGTATGCACAGCTGGAGCAGGGGCTTAGACAGATCGGAGATACTCTTTCCGGTACATTTTCAAAACTGCCGGAGGGGATTCAGAATGGATGGAATACGTTTGTTCTGAATCTGGATCAGTATATGGGGGATCTGGTATCCAAAATCAGTCAGCCGACTGTGACAGCTGCGGGAAATTTTGCAAAAAGCCTGCCATCCTATCTGATCTCATTCATCGTAGTGATCATGTCAGCATATTTCTTCACAGTGCAGAGGGAAGAAGTGTTAAACTGGCTTAAAAAGGTGGCCCCACCATCTGTAGAAAAGCGGATGAGCCTTGTCATGGATAACCTGAAATATGCAGTGGGCGGTTATTTTAAAGCGCAGTTTAAGATCATGGGAGTTGTTTTTTTGATCCTGTTTATCGGATTTGCCGTGTTGGATGTGCATTATTCTGTCCTGGTCGCTTTTTTGATTTCATTTTTGGACTTCCTGCCCTTTTTTGGGACCGGGACTGCCATGATCCCATGGGCACTGTATAAGTTCCTGATGGGAAATTATAAGGTGGCCATCATGCTTGTGGTCATTTATGCAGTTACCCAGCTTGTGCGGCAGCTTCTGCAGCCCAAGCTGGTGGGCGACAGTATGGGGCTGAATCCATTAGTCACACTTTTGCTGCTCTATATAGGTTATAAGATCAGCAGTGTCCTGGGGATGATCCTGGCCGTTCCCATCGGAATGGTACTCATTAACATGTGCCAGGCCGGGGCGTTCGATTACATCCTGGATGATGTACGGACGCTTGTGGAGGGAATCCTTGGACTGCGGGAATAAACGAAGAAAAGGACGCAGAGCATACCAACCAGTCATGCTCTGTCTGTCCTTATTTTTTTTATTTATTATTTTTTTGATACCCCATAAAAAGGGTATGGCATGTCTAAACCATAGTGATCTTGATCAGAACTCCATTTTTTTATGAAAATTTCATAGTATTCTCCTTTTGGATTTTGTATAATAAAATAGTTATAAAAGGTACGGAGGAAATGTGCAGGTATTCAGAACAGGAGTGGAAGAAAGGAGGTATCTTGGGGGCTGTCCTGAACACAAAAGTGATGTAACAATGTAGGTGTAATTGTTAGCTGACGCTTTTTGCCAGGTAATCAGATTGGAGGAAATTGTAATGAGGATCGGATGCGTAAAAGAGATCAAGAAACAGGAATACCGTGTCGGGATGACACCCGATAATGCCAGAAGTTATGTGGATGCAGGACATGAAGTGTATGTAGAAGCAGGGCTTGGGCTTGGTTCCGGATTTACGGATGGGGAATACGAAGAGGCCGGAGCAAAGCTTATAAAGACGGCAAAAGAGGTATGGGATATTTCGGAGATGCTAGTGAAGGTGAAGGAACCATTGCCGGAAGAATATCCACTGTTTCATGAAGGCCTGATTCTTTATACCTATCTTCACCTTGCAGCAAATAAAGCATTGACAGAGGCTTTAATGGAATCAGGGGTGAAGGGTGCTGCTTATGAGACCCTCATGGAGAAGGATCGAAGCCTGCCCCTTTTGGCCCCAATGAGCCAGATCGCCGGGCGGCTGAGTATTCAGGAAGGTGCGAAGTATCTTGAAAAAATGTACGGAGGTGAAGGGGTGCTTCTCGGCGGCGTGCCGGGGACCCCGAAGGCAGATGTTGTGATCATTGGAGGAGGCTCGGTTGGGACCAATGCCTGCAAGATCGCGGTCGGCATGGGTGCAAATGTAACGATTCTGGATGTAAACGTCCAGAGGCTTGCTTACCTGGATGATATATTTGGAGCAAGGATCCAGACTTTGATGTCAACGGATGTCAATATCGAAAAGGCATTAAAGAATGCGGATCTGGTGGTCGGGTGTGTCCTGATTCCGGGAAAAGCAGCTCCAAAGGTGATCAGGAAAAAGTATCTGACGGGAATGAAGCCCGGAGCAGTGATCGTTGATGTTGCGGTTGACCAGGGCGGCTGCTGTGAGACGACCAGAGTAACCTACCATGATGATCCGATCTTTACAGTGGACAATATTGTGCACTACTGTGTGGGAAATATGCCGGGGGCAGTACCGAGGACTTCCACGATTGCACTGACCAATGCAACGCTTGGATACGGCCTGCAGATTGCGGCTGACGGGCTGGAAGAAGCCTGCCGGAAAAATGAGGTACTGTATTCTGTCGTGAATACTTACGCAGGGAAGGTGACCTATCAGAATGTGGCATTGAGCCTGGGCCTGGATTATATGGATATCAAGGCACTGATGAGATAGAAGCGTTCCATAGAAATAAAGAAGCATATAGTTTGAGAGGAATCCTGTTCTTTCAGGAGATAGAGAAGGCGGAGCCGTCCAGAAAAATGGAGGCTCCGTCTTTTTGATATAAGGGCTCTTTATCCTGATGCATATGCCAGAAGTAAATATTAGATTTAAAGCCGGGGCAGCGGTGTGACCGAGACTGTACCGGTGATATCGATATTATTGACTGTCGGCGGGTAGGTCAGGTTAAAGGACAGGCTGGCAGCCTGGGAAGCTGCTTCATTTGTTGTAAAACTTCCGGCGGCTGAGGCGTTTCTTTCCAAGCTGCCTGCCGGAGCAAAGAATGCGTAGTAGAGTCGGAGTGAGCCGTTGATTCTGGGGATGATCTCGAAGTATCCGTCAGGCTCCGGTGTTGCAAGGAAAAGGTAATTGACCAGGTAGAGATATCCCGGTGCAAGCAGTATCTGGTTCGGTCCATTCAGGAGAATCCGGTCTCCCTCCTGAAAAAGGATGCTCATAGGAAGGTCACTGCCGGATTCAGGATTTGCAGTGACAGTAAACTGGGCATAAAAGCTGTCTGCAGATTCTGGACAACAGGGAGGCTTAGGACGGTTAAAACACCAAAAGCTCATGATATACCTTCTTTTCTTTTTGTTTTAGTATATTGTTAAATATAGAACTTGTTACAAAAACGTAGCAAAGCCTGGGAGAATGAAAGATTGGCTGAGATAGCCGGCGGTCTGCTTATCATAGGGAGAATGGACTGGAAAGATGGTAAAAGTGCAGAATATTTTCATGAAATTTATATAAGATTGCAATATACATTGACAGGCGAGGTATTATGTGTTTATATATATGTATAGCGTGAGAATAGTCAGGTTACTAAGGCTCGAAAGGACCGAGCCAAAGTCGACAGGATGTACTTTGTAACTAAGGCTTGAAAATACCAAGCCTAAGTTACATAAGGAAGAAACATCCATGTCACTAAGGCTCGAAAGAACCGAGCCAAAGTCGACAGGATGTACTTAGTAACTAAGGCTTGAAAATACCAAGCCTAAGTTACAAAAGGAGGAAACATCCATGTCACTAAGGCTCGAAAGAACCGAGCCAAAGTCGACAGGATGTACTTAGTAACTAAGGCTTGAAAATACCAAGCCTAAGTTACATAAGCAGCAGGGAGGTGTTAAATATGTCAATTGCATCTGATTTGATTCGTGGGCATACGGATACGATTATCCTGGCACATTTGATGAGGGAGGATAGTTATGGTTATAAGATCAACAAGGATATTCAGTTGAAGACGGATAATAAGTATGAGTTAAAAGAAGCAACGCTGTATACTGCGTTTCGGAGGCTGGAGGCAGCGGGATATATCTGTTCCTATTGGGGGAATGAGAATACTGGGGCCAGAAGACGCTATTATACGATTACGCCGGAGGGGCGTCAGGGATACTTGCGTATGAAAAGGGAATGGGACGAAGCAAAGGAATTGATCGATATTCTGATTCAAAGCGGAGAGGAAAAGGAGGAGCAGGATGGAAGATAAATTGAGGGCATATATGGATCATCTGTTTAGAGATGTGAAGCCTGACAGGAGGTCCATTGAACTGAAAGAAGAGATTTTACAGAACCTGGTGGATAAATACCATGACCTTTTGTCAGAGGGAAAGACACAGGAAGCAGCCTATAATATCGCGGTTGCAAGTATCGGTGATATGGATGAACTTCTTGCAGGGTTGAAACAAGAATTACCGGTAAACCGTCTATTTGATGACGAGAAGATGCAGGCATGGAGGAAAAAGTCGGCACTGCGCATTTCAGTGGCAGTAGCGCTTTATATCATGTGCCTTCTGCCACCGATCCTGCTTTCTGATACAAAATTTGAGAGTAATCTGGCGCCTGCACTTATGTTTATACTGATCGGAATTGCAACTGGACTGCTTATTTACAATAACATGACAAAACCATACTATCAAAGAATGGATGATTCCATTGTAGATGAATTTAGAGAATGGCAGCAGCAGACTGACGCGAATAAGAGAGCATTTCGGGCAATCAGCAGTGCACTGTGGGCACTGATCGTTGTGATTTATATATTGATCAGCTTCTGGACGTTTGCATGGCATATTACATGGGTGATTTTCCTGATTGGAGTGGCGATCGAAGGGATCATCAAAGCCATATTTGAATTGAAAAGGTAAGGTGGGGGAATGAATAGAAGAGAATCAGCATGGATCAGGATTATCGCCTGGACCATTGTGGCAGCGGTATTGTTTTTGATATTGATCCTGGGAATAATGGGACGTTTTCATGGCATAAATATAGGCTTCGGCAGCGGTTATACTTATGCAGACGCCGGAAAATATAAGGCGGGGCCCGGGCAGATAGACGCCGGTCAGGTGAATGAGCTGGATATTAACTGGGTTGACGGCAGTGTGAAGATCCAGGTTTATGATGGAGACACCGTACAGTTTCAGGAGACTGCTTCTATAAAATTGAAAAAAAATAAACAGCTCCATTATTATAACAAGAATGGAAGGCTTATGATACAGTATCAAAAATCGCAGAGGAGCCTGTTTTCATTTGGAAACAGTGGGAATAAGGAATTGACCGTAAAGATTCCGAAGAAAACGGCAGACGCCATGGGATACGTTGGTGTGGACACTGTATCCGGTGATACTTGGATGAAAGGAATCCATGCAGAAAGGATGAACCTGGATACTGTATCCGGTGATATTAATATCGAGGAATGCAGTGCATTTAAGCTGGATATGGACAGCACGAGCGGAGAACTTATCGGCCGGGGACTTGATGTAAAGGATAGTCTGGAGACAGATACGACCAGCGGTAATGTGAAGATAGAGGGAAATTTCGAAGCAATTGAGACGGATACAGTATCCGGTTCTGTGGAGGTGATATCATCTACCTGCCCGAATAAGGTTGAGACGGACTCTACTAGCGGTGAGGTTTTACTTGTTATTCCTGAAAATGATGGGTTTACTTATAAGATGGATTCTGTCAGTGGATCCTTTAGATGCGATTTTGAGGTTTCTCAGGAGGAAGACAGAGGGGAATACAAAAATGGAAACGCATCGTTTAGGTTTGACTCAGTCAGTGGAAATGTGTCGATCAGAAAAAAATAAGGTTTTGCTTTATTGAAAAGTTTAAGCTTTTCTAGGAAGCAGCGAAGCTTATTTTGAATATTCAATTTGATAAAATGAAGAACGGAAAAATACGATTTTAAATTCCAGTTGTAAATTTGAAATAAATAGGTTATAATACCCTTAGAACGAAAGAAGAAACCTGGAATGTTCGACAACCCTGTAATTTTGAACCTACAATACTTTAAACGGGATTCTTATATTTCTGTAATATGTCAGG
>NZ_JBZUUL010000032.1:0-73141 GCF_058819085.1 Faecalicatena sp. | reverse complement strand
GGGTGAGAAAACAGCCAAAACTCAGAAGAAGAGCTGGTTCAAAGGGCTTCAGGCAGAGTTTAAGAAAGTCATTTGGCCAGACAAGAAAACACTTGTAAAACAGACCACGGCAGTCGTTTCAGTTTCTGTATTATTAGGAGCACTGATCACTTTGATCGATGCCATCTTGAAGTATGGAATTGATTTATTGGTTAAATAGTTAGCCGTAGCAGAAAGGTGATTTTATGTCAGAGGCAAAATGGTATGTAGTTCATACCTATTCCGGGTATGAAAACAAAGTCAAAGCTAATATTGATAAGGCAATTGAGAACCGCCACCTGGAAGACCAGATCCTTGAAGTCAGAGTTCCGATGCAGGAAGTGATTGAGTTAAAGAATGGTGTCCAGAAAGCAAGTCAGAAAAAGATGTTCCCGGGATATGTCATGATTCATATGTTTATGAATGATGATACTTGGTATGTAGTCCGTAATACCAGAGGTGTGACAGGATTTGTTGGTCCTGGATCTAAACCGGTACCGCTTGAGGAAGAAGAGATGGACAGACTCGGAATCAAGCAGGAGAATGTCGTAGTGGACTTTGAGGTTGGTGATACCGTGACCGTGTTAAGCGGAGCATGGGAAGGTACTGTTGGCGTCATCCAGTCATTGAATGAGCAGAAGCAGAGCCTGTCTATCAATGTAGAGCTTTTCGGGCGGGAGACGCCGGTAGAGCTTAGTTTCGCAGAAGTAAGAAAGATGGATTAAAAACCGTGGGAGGGATTCATGTCCCGCCAATACCACAAGGAGGTAATTAAAATGGCAAAAAAAGTAGAAGGTTATATCAAATTACAGATTCCAGCTGGTAAAGCTACACCAGCACCACCGGTAGGTCCTGCACTTGGACAGCACGGTGTTAATATCGTTGAATTTACAAAGCAGTTCAACGCAAGAACAGCTGACCAGGGAGACCTGATCATTCCTGTTGTTATCACAGTATACAATGACAGAAGCTTCAGCTTCGTAACAAAGACACCACCGGCAGCAGTTCTGATCAAGAAAGCATGTAACATCAAGTCAGGTTCAGGCGTTCCGAACAAGAACAAAGTTGCTAAGATCACAAAGGCTCAGGTAGAAGAGATCGCTAAGACAAAGCTGCCAGACTTAAATGCTGCAACACTTGAAGCAGCTATGAGCATGGTTGAGGGTACCTGCCGTTCTATGGGCGTTGTTGTTGAAGACTAAACGAAGTTGAAATAAGTGGGAGGGGCTCGATCCCGACAATACCACAAGGAGGTTATTTGAAATGAAACGAGGAAAAAAATATATCGAAGCTGCAAAATTGATCGAGAGGGGTAACCTTTACGAGAAAGAGGACGCAGTAGCATTAGTTAAAAAAGCAGCAGTAGCTAAATTTGACGAAACAATCGAAGCTCACATCAGAACAGGTTGTGACGGACGTCATGCAGACCAGCAGATCCGTGGCGCAGTTGTACTGCCTCATGGAACAGGTAAGAAGGTTCGTATCCTTGTATTTGCAAAAGATGCTAAAGCAGAAGAAGCTAAGGCAGCAGGAGCAGATTATGTAGGAGGAGATGAACTGATCCCGAAGATCCAGAATGAAGGATGGTTCGAATTCGACGTTGTTGTTGCTACACCTGACATGATGGGCGTTGTTGGACGTCTTGGACGTGTACTTGGACCAAAAGGTCTTATGCCAAACCCGAAGGCAGGTACAGTTACAATGGACGTAACAAAGGCAATCAACGACATCAAAGCTGGTAAGATTGAGTACAGATTGGACAAGACAAACATTATCCATGTGCCGATCGGTAAAGCATCTTTTACCGAAGAACAGTTAGCGGACAACTTCCAGACGCTTATTGATGCAATCATCAAAGCAAAACCGGCAGCTGTAAAAGGTCAGTACTTAAGAAGTGTTACACTGACATCTACAATGGGACCTGGTGTAAAGATCAACCCAATGAAGCTTGCTTAGTTGAATAAGGATTTGATGAAATAGTAAGATAAATAGAGAACCCGTTGCGTATCCGAAAGGAGCGTGGCGGGTTTTTTGTATACAAATTTGTGAACATTGTGTGTAAGAGTAAAAAGTCTGTTTCTACCAGCTTGATTATATGAGATAAAGATGCTATTCTTACAACAAGGGAATGGTAGAAAATTTGTTTGGTTGAACGTTTCGGAGCAGCAGGTGAAAGAGATGTTAGAAGTAAGTGATTTAAAGGCCATAAAAGAAATTATGACCGGAGCAATTGACGATTCAATAGCGAAGAACAACGAGGTAATCTTTGCACGTATCGACGACTCAATAGCGAAGAACAACGAGGTGATCTTTGCACGTATCGATGACTCAATAGCGAAGAACAACGAGGTAATCTTTACGCGTATCGACGATTCAATAGCGAAGAACAATGAGGTAATCTTTACGCGAGTACAGAATATGATCGAAGAGAATAATGGTCTTCTTTTTGATGAAATGGAGAGGTATTATAAGCTGGCGAGCAAGGGTACTGTGGAGGTTAAGAAAAAGCTGGATGAGATTGAATCTTACTATCGAATCCGTAAGTTAGAAGACAGTACACTCGGAGTTCTCATAAAGCGGATGGATACAATGGAAATGGAAATAGCGCAGATTAAGAAACAAAATGCAAAAATATGTTGACATCCAGAAAAAACAATGCTATTATATTAAAGCAATTGACTGCCGAAGACAGCAGGTGCCGTAAGGCATAAGGTAAGAACGCCTGCCGAGGAAGATCAGAATTCTTAATATGAATTTGTGAACTTTCGCGTTTTCGGATGCGGAAGTTTTTTTAGTTTTGGCAGTACACGCACAAATAAAATAAGGAGGTGTACCAGAACGTGGCAAAAGTTGAATTAAAACAACCAATCGTTGAGGCAATTTCAGAAGAGATCAAAGACGCTCAGTCAGTCGTTCTTGTTGACTACCGTGGATTAACAGTAGCTCAGGATACTGAACTTCGTAAGCAGCTCAGAGAAGCAGGTGTGATTTACAAAGTTTACAAGAACACTATGATGAAAAGAGCCTTTGAAGGAACTGAATTCGAAGGACTTCAGGATTGCTTAGAAGGACCAAGCGCTATCGCTATTTCTAAGGATGACGCAACAGCACCGGCAAGAATCATCTGTAAGTTCGCTAAAACAGCAGACAAGCTTGAATTAAAAGGCGGTGTAGTTGAAGGTAATGTCTATGACGTAGCTGGATTGACAGAACTGTCCCAGATCCCTTCAAGAGAAGAATTACTTTCCAGATTGCTTGGAAGTATGCAGTCACCTATCACCAATTTTGCTCGTGTTATCAAGCAGATTGCTGAGAAAGACGGCGAGGCAGCTCCTGTAGAAGCAGCAGAAGAAGCTGTAGCAGAGGCTCCGGCAGCAGAAGCAGCAGAGACACCGGCTGAGTAAGCTTAGGTGTATGGTACTAAAGGGCAGGCCCCTTTGGACCCCGGTTTTATGAAACTAAAATAAAAGGATCAGAGAATCCACAAATAATCTAAAATGGAGGATATTAAAATGGCTAAATTGACAACAGCTGAAATGATCGAAGCGATCAAAGAGTTATCAGTATTAGAATTAAATGAATTAGTAAAAGCTTGTGAAGAAGAATTTGGTGTATCCGCAGCAGCAGGTGTTGTAGTTGCAGCAGCAGCTGGAGACGGAGCAGGCGCAGCAGAAGAGAAAGACGAGTTCGACGTAGAATTAGTATCTGCTGGTGCTTCTAAGGTTAAAGTAATCAAAGTTGTTCGTGAAGTAACAGGACTTGGATTAAAAGAAGCTAAAGAATTAGTTGACGGAGCTCCTAAGGTAATCAAGGAAGCTGTTTCTAAGGCAGAAGCTGAAGAACTGAAAGCTAAACTGGAAGAGCAGGGAGCAGAAGTTAACCTGAAATAATTCAGGCACTTTTGAAGAAAGCGCAAATAAGGTACTGTCGTTTATGCGGCAGTACTTTTTTTGTGCATTTTCACAGCGGGAGTCTTTCGGGCCAGGTTAAGGTTTTGTTTAGATTTTGGCAGTTTGATTGACAGCCCTCACCAACGGCCCTATAATGCATATAACAATAATGATGGAGCAGTGCGGGACAGACGTTGAGCATCAGTGCCAAGGCAGGAGGTAGTAAGATGAAGACAGATAATCGGATGGCAAAAGCGGTCGGTTTGTTAGTTTTATCTCTTCTGTTTGCAGGGATTTTTATGGCGGCACAGCGCCGGGGTGAATTTCAGGCTCAGGCATATCCGTTCGGTGTCTGGATACAGTCAGAGGGCCTTTGTACATTGAGCACAGATGATCAGATTACGGATGCTGCAATCTCGGAGCAGGACCTTCATGCTTCTTCTATATCTTCGTTTTTAAGACACAGTATGAGCCTTCGGATTTATGAGAATAGAGACTGTGTCGAATCTGTTATGGCTGTTTTGTTCAAGATAGCCGTTATTCCATGTGTCATATTTTTAATATTTCATTTTGCGCTGATTGTGGATGCATATCTGAAAAGAGTGATATGTGGTTTTCTGCATTGGCAGGATGGGAAGAAAAGGCAGGCACTTCTTAGCATAGTATAGATCAGCTGGGAGAGGAGTGCTTTGTTTTATGAATATTATATTAGAGTCGGGTAGGGATTTTTTTAAGAAACAGCCTCCGGCAAGATTGATCACTCTGGGATTTGCTTTCGTGATCCTTCTGGGGACGGTGCTGCTCAAACTTCCTGTATCCATCCGGGAAGGGGCAGAAGTGAGCTGGATCAATGCCTTGTTTACTTCGACCAGTGCCGTCTGTGTAACGGGGCTGATCGCGATCGATACTGCAGAACATTTTACTGTGTTTGGGAGGGGTGTTGTTGCCATGCTGATCCAGATCGGCGGTTTGGGAGTGACATCTGTCGGTGTAGGGATCATTCTGGCAGCCGGGAAACGGGTTGGACTTAAAGAGCGTCTTCTGGTGAAGGAGGCCATGAATGTAAGCGGCATTAAAGGGATGGTGCTTCTGGTCCGATATGTACTGTGGATGACATTGTGCTTTGAAACAGCAGGTGCGGCTTTAAGCTTTCTTGTATTTATACAAAAATATTCCCCGCTGGATGCGCTGGGCATCAGTGTCTTCCATTCAATAGCTGCGTTTAATAATTCCGGGTTTGATATCCTGGGCGGGCTGACCAATCTGATCCCGTATCAGGATAACGTACTTTTGAATCTTACCACCTGCGGGCTGATCATATTCGGCGGCCTCGGATTCCTGGTCATCCTGGATATTCTGAAAACGCGGTCTTTTAAAAAGCTCTGCCTTCATTCAAAGGCAGTCCTCCTGACGAGTGCCGTATTAATCATAGCGGGTACAGTGCTTTTGAAGTGTACGGAGCACATTACCTGGCTGGGAGCGCTTTTCCAAAGTGTTTCAGCCAGAACGGCAGGTTTTTCCACCTATCCGATCGGGAAGTTTACATCGGCAGGGCTTTTTGTACTGACGATCCTGATGTTTATAGGAGCATCTCCGGGATCTACTGGCGGCGGCATTAAGACGAGTACCATGTTTGTGCTCATTAATGTGGTAAAAAGTACAGCCACAAACCAGCATTGCAGTGCTTTCAGGCGAAAGATCCCGGACAAAGTGGTATCAAAGGCATTTATGATTTCATTTCTATCGCTGCTGGTGGTGTGTGCTTCCACGCTGGTGATGTGTATATTGGAACCGGATCACTCCTTTATGCAGCTGCTTTTTGAATGTACGTCGGCATTTGGAACGGTGGGCCTGTCGACAGGGATTACGCCCGGTCTAAGTGTGGCAGGAAAGCTTGTGATCATCCTGACTATGTTTATCGGCCGTCTTGGAACACTGACGATCATTACGATGTGGAGCTTTAAACAGCCTGCGAGCGCAGTGTTTACAGAGGAAAATATTACAATTGGGTAGGAGATGGTTATGATGTTGAAAGAAGAATTATCAGAGAGCTATGGTGTGATTGGATTAGGAAGATTTGGAACAGCTTTGGCAAAAAAACTGGCAGAAGCGGGGCGTGAGGTCATCGTTGTGGACCGCTGTGAAAGCAAGGTCAAGGAGCTGCGCAGTTACACGGATTTTGCCTATGTTGCGGAGGAACTGACTAAGGAAGTGCTGGAAGAGATCGGGATCCAGAACTGTGATACGGTGGTGGTATGCATTGGTGAAAAGATAGACACCAGTATTCTGGTTACTTTAAATGTAGTGAACCTGGGCGTAAAGCGGGTCATCGCGAAGGCCATCAGTAAAGACCAGGGAGAGGTCCTGGAAAAAATCGGGGCCGAGGTGGTATACCCGGAGCGGGACATGGCGCTTAGACTGGCCAAGAAGATGCTAGTCAGCAGTGTGATGGATTCTATTTCCTTGGATAATGATGTGGAGATCTCAGAGGTGATGATTCCAAATAAAATGGCTGGGAAAAGTGTGGAGGAAATCCGGCTGCGCCAGAAATTTGGCCTGAATATCATTGCTATTGAACATGGGGGGACTACGGAAACGCAGATCGAACCGGATTATGTATTTGTCAGAGGTGACGTTCTCGTTGTGATCGGGAAGTCAGAAAGTGTTAGCAGGTTTGAAGGGATCCTCCTGGCTTAGGACAGCCGTTGGAGGGAGCAGGAAGGAGACGCTATGAGAAGAACGAAGATCATCTGTACATTGGGGCCGGCAACAGACGCGGAAGGGGTATTGGAGCAGCTTGTAGAAGAGGGAATGGATGTGGCCCGTTTTAATTTTTCCCATGGGACACATGAGGAACAGAAGCTGCGCTTGGAGCATTTGAAGGAAATCAGGGAACGGCTGGGCAGACCGATCGCGGCGCTTCTTGATACGAAGGGGCCGGAGATCAGGCTGTGTTCGTTCCGTGAGGGAAGGGTCGAGTTGAAAGAGGGGCAGGATTTTTATCTGACGGCACAGAAGATAGAAGGGACAAAAGAAGGGGTATCCGTTACCTATAAAGAGCTCTGCCGGGATGTGAAGCCGGGAGACAGTATTCTGCTTGACGATGGGCTGGTGGGCTTGATCGTGGAGCGGATCGAGGGAGAGGCGGTCCACTGCAAGGTGATCAACGGCGGTGTGATATCGGATCATAAAGGTGTCAATCTGCCGGGGGTTGAGGTGAATATGCCGTTTATCAGCAGGAAGGACAGGGAGGATATTCTGTTTGGGATCCGGGAGGGATTTGATTTTATTGCGGCTTCCTTCACCAGAAGTGCCAAAGATGTGTTGGAAATCCGAAAGATTCTGGATGAAAACGGAGGCGGAGACATCAATATTATCGCGAAGATCGAGAATCAGCAGGGTGTGGACAATATCGACAGTATCATAGAAGCGGCGGACGGCATCATGATCGCAAGAGGCGATATGGGAGTGGAGGTGCCGCTGGAGGATGTGCCCATCATTCAGAAATCTATCATTGGAAAGGTGTATAATTCTGGAAAGCAGGTGATCACTGCCACACAGATGCTGGATTCCATGATGAAAAATCCGCGTCCCACAAGAGCCGAGACAACGGATGTGGCAAATGCGATCTACCAGGGAACCAGTGCGATCATGCTTTCCGGGGAGACCGCGGCAGGCAGATATCCGGTGGAGTCTCTTCGGACCATGGTAAAGATCGCTGTCCGCACAGAGAGTGATATCGACTATGACAGATTGTTCAGCATCCGCAGTAAAGAACGCAGGACGGATATGACGACTGCCATCTCTCATGCCACCTGTATGACGGCAATCGATCTTTCGGCAAAGGCGATCATAACGGTGAGCCGTTCCGGGCATACTGCGCGGATGATCTCCAAATACCGTCCGGGCTGTATGATCGTGGGATGTACGCCTGACGAGCATACCTTCAGGAAGCTGAATCTGTCATGGGGAGTCCGGCCGGTCATCATCCGGGAGGAGTACAGTATGGAAATCCTTCTTTTACATGCGACGGAGGCCGCGGAGAAAGAAGGATTTGTGAGAGAGGGGGATATTGTTGTCCTCACGGCAGGTGTTCCTTTGGGGAAATCGGGAAATACAAACCTGCTTAAGACGACGCTGGTGGGTGAATATTAGGTGTCTATAAGAAAAATGAAAGTGGTAGTTCTCAGGCGATTGTGTCCTGGAACTGCCGCTTTTTATAGTTGTATATATACAACTACGGCCCATTTGTTTACCAATTACAAAAAATAAAAACTAAGTTGTACATACATTTGTGGAAGACTCCAACTTGAATTTCATGAAATTGTATTGTACAGTAAGAGCAGGACAAGAGATACATGATCTGTAAAAGAATCCGTAATCATTACCCTGTTGAAAAGACGCAGAAGCAGGAGGAGGCTCTTGCCAAAGGAGTGTTTCTATGGCAGAAGAAAAAGCGAAATATGAAGAAATAGCAGATTGTATCATCGCGGAAGTAAAGAAGGGAAAGCTGAGACCGGGAAGCAGGATTTATTCCGAGCATGAGCTGAGTTCTATGTTCCAGGTGAGCCGTCAGACAGCACGCCATGCGGTTTCGGTATTAGAAAATAAGGGGATCGTCAGGCGCATACGCGGGAGCGGAACTTATGTCAATGGGAAGGAACCCGGCGGGGGCGCCCAGTCCGGAAGGACGATGCGGATCGCAGTGATGACCAGCTATGTTGATGAATATATTTTTCCGGGAATGCTCAAGGAGATGGAGGGCAGGCTGTCTCGGGAGGGATATGCTCTGCAGATCGCATTTACATATAATCTGGTGGAAAAGGAGCGGATGATCTTAAAGCGGTTTTTGAAAGATGGGACCGTGGACGGAATTATCGCAGAGCCTACCCAGAGCGGGCTTCCGAATCCCAATCTGGATCTTTACAGAGAACTTCAAAAGAAGATTCCGGTACTTTTCCTGAATAGTTTTTATCCCGGACTGGAATCAGTCCATGTAAGCATGGATGATTATCTGGCGGGGAGAATGGCGACGGAACATTTGCTGCAATGTGGACATCGCAGGATAGCCGGTATCTTTAAATCTGATGACGGGCAGGGGCATAAACGGTATGCCGGATATATGGATGCTCTGATGGCTTGGGAGATGAAAGTGAAAAGTGAGAGGATCGCATGGATCGATACATGTGAGCTGAAAGAAATGAAGGTGGATGCAGCCCGTTATCTGAGGCGGATCGCCGGATGCACGGCCTGTGTCTGCTACAACGATGAGGTGGCGAATCATCTGGTTGGTATCTGTAAAGAGGCAGGGATTAGGATCCCGGAGGATATGTCTATTGTGGGGATCGATAACTCGGACTTAGCAGGCAGGTGCGAGATTCCGCTCACTTCGGCGCAGAATCCCGTAAAGGAGCTGGCTGGGACTGCTGCAGCAAAGCTTCTGGAGATGCTGGAGGGGATTAAAAAAGAAGAGAGCGTGGAACTGAAACCCAAGCTGGTGATCAGAAAATCAGTCCGCATACTCACGGAGCCGGAGGAACTGGGAGTACCAACCGTCAGTAAAGTGGATAGAAAAATTAAATGATAAATCAAATTCAAACAGGAGGGAAACACATGAGTGACTTAGGAAACGTAAAAAATGAGATTGTTGAGGGGCAGACAACCCTGGGAATTGAGTTTGGTTCCACAAGAATCAAGGCAGTTCTGATCGGAACGGATTTTACACCGATTGCATCCGGAAGCCATGACTGGGAGAACCGTTATGACAATGGTATCTGGACCTATAGTCTGGAGGATATATGGGAAGGCCTTAAGGACTGCTACCGCAAGATGGCAGAGGATGTGAAAGAGAAATACGGGGTCACATTAAAGCGTACGAGATCTATGGGATTCAGTGCGATGATGCACGGATACCTGGCATTTGATAAAGAAGCGAATCTGCTTGTCCCATTTCGGACATGGAGAAATACGATCACAGGTGAGGCGGCAGCAAAGCTGACGGAGCTGTTCCAATATAACATCCCGCAGCGCTGGAGCATTGCACATTTGTATCAGGCGATCCTGAACGGAGAAGAGCATGTGAAGGATCTGGATTTCTTTACCACGTTATCTGGATATATTCACTGGCGTCTGACAGGCAAGAAGGTTCTTGGAATCGGTGATGCCGCAGGGATGTTCCCGATCGATACACAGAAAAAGGATTTCCAGGCAGGAATGCTGGAGCAGTTTGATGAGCTTGTGGCAGACAAGGGATATCCGTGGAAGGTGAAGGATCTGCTTCCTAAGGTGCTGGTGGCAGGTGATGACGCAGGCTGTCTGACGGAGGAAGGGGCAAGACTTCTTGATCCAAGCGGTGAACTGGAGGCAGGGATCCCGGTATGCGCTCCGGAAGGCGACGCAGGAACGGGTATGGCAGCAACCAACAGTGTGGCGGTCCGCACGGGAAATGTTTCCGCAGGTACTTCGGTATTTGCCATGATCGTATTGGAGAAGGAGCTTTCCAAGGTATATACAGAAATTGATATGGTGACCACACCATCCGGCGACCTGGTTGCAATGTCCCATGCAAATAACTGCACCTCAGATCTGAATGCCTGGGTGGGCTTGTTTAGAGAATTTGCAGAGTCCTTCGGGATGGAAGTGGATATGAACAGGTTGTTCTCGGTTCTCTATAATAAGGCCCTCGAGGGCGATGCCGAGTGCGGCGGTTTGTTATCCTATGGATATTATTCCGGTGAAAATATCATCGAGCTGGATGAGGGACGTCCTCTGTTTGTCCGTACGCCGGACAGCAGGTTTAACCTGGCAAACTTCATGAGAGTACATTTATTTGCGGCACTTGGCGCGCTGAAAGTGGGAATGGACATTCTTACAAAGGAAGAAAATATAAAGATCGACAAAATTTTAGGACACGGCGGTCTGTTTAAGACCAAAGGGGTTGGACAGCGGATCATGGCAGCGGCTATGAATGCCCCGGTATCTGTTATGGAGACGGCCGGAGAAGGCGGCGCATGGGGAATTGCTCTGCTGGCCGCATATATGGCAGGAAAAGAGGAGGGAGAGACCCTGGATCATTATCTCTGCGAGAAAGTATTTGCCGGAAATGAAGGGACTAAGATGGAGCCGGATGCAAAGGATGTGGAAGGCTTTGAACTCTTCACAGAGAGATATAAAAAAGGTCTGGATATTGAACGTTCTGCAGTGATGAATCTGAAATAGACAGAAATCCCGAAAGCTTAAAAATATAAACAGGAGGAAACAAAAATGTTAGAGAAACTGAAACAGGAAGTATATGAGGCGAATATGCTGCTTCCCAAATATGGATTAGTTACATTCACATGGGGAAATGTCAGCGGCTTTGACAAAGAATCTAAGCTTTTCGTCATCAAGCCGAGCGGTGTAGACTATGACAAGCTGACGCCGGAGGACATGGTAGTTGTAGATTTAGAGGGGAATAAGGTGGAAGGGAAATACAATCCTTCTTCCGATACGGCAACACATGTAGAGCTTTACAAAGCCTTCCCTGAAATCGGAGGGATCGTACATACCCATTCTGCATGGGCGACAAGCTGGGCGCAGGCAGGAAGAGGAATTCCGTGTTATGGGACCACACAGGCAGACTATATGTACGGGGAGATCCCATGTGTGAGAAATCTGACAAAAGAAGAAATTGATGAAGCTTACGAAAAAAACACAGGAGTTTTAATTGTAGACTATTTTAAAGACAAAGACTATATCGCAGTGCCAGCAGTCCTTTGTAAGAACCATGGGCCGTTCACCTGGGGAAAGGATGCAAATGAAGCGGTGCACAACGCGGTAGTATTGGAAGAAGTGGCTAAAATGGCTGCCCGCACTGAGATGATCAATCCGCAGGTACAGCCAGCTCCACAGGAACTGCAGGATAAACATTACTATAGAAAACATGGGGCAAATGCTTACTACGGACAATAAATGTAAACAATTCTGAAAACGGAGAGCAAAGGGGCCTGACCCCTCTGTAGAGGGGTCAGGACCCTTTGCTCTCCAAAGACTGAATATTCAGTAAATAAAGGAGGATTTTAAAATGCAGCAGAAACAGTACAAATTTTGGTTTTGCACAGGTTCACAGGATCTATATGGGGATGAATGTCTCGCACATGTAGCGGAGCATTCCCGGAAGATCGTTGAGGCGCTGAACGCTTCGGGAGAACTTCCATACGAGGTGGTATGGAAACCGACGCTGATCACAAATGAACTGATCAGAAAAACCTTTAACGAAGCGAATACCGATGAGACATGTGCAGGCGTGATCACCTGGATGCACACTTTTTCACCGGCGAAGTCATGGATCCTTGGCCTGCAGGAGTACAGAAAGCCGTTACTCCACCTGCATACCCAGTTTAATCAGGAGATCCCATACGACACGATCGACATGGACTTCATGAACGAGAATCAGTCCGCACATGGTGACAGAGAGTATGGCCACATCTTCAGCCGTCTTGGAATGGAGAGAAAGGTGGTTGTCGGCTTCTGGGGCGATCCTGAGGTTCAGGCTAAGATCGGTTCCTGGATGCGCACGGCTGTCGGTGTGATCGAGAGCAGCCATATCCGTGTAATGCGTATCGCCGATAATATGAGAAATGTTGCCGTTACAGAGGGTGACAAGGTAGAGGCTCAGATCAAGTTTGGCTGGGAGGTAGATGCATATCCGGTCAATGAGATCGCGGACGCAGTGGCACAGGTTTCCCGGGGAGACATCGATGCCCTTGTAGAGGAATACTATGATAAATACGAAATCCTTCTGGAAGGAAGAGATGAAAAAGAATTCAGAGAGCATGTGGCTGTGCAGGCAGGGATCGAGATCGGTTTTGAGAGATTTCTGACAGAGAAAAACTATCAGGCCATCGTTACACATTTTGGTGATCTCGGCAGCTTAAAACAGCTTCCGGGTCTGGCAATCCAGAGATTGATGGAAAAAGGCTATGGTTTCGGCGGAGAGGGTGACTGGAAAACAGCAGCCATGGTCCGCGTCATGAAGATCATGACGGAGGGCATGAAGGATGCTAAGGGAACCTCCTTTATGGAAGACTATACATACAATCTGGTTCCGGGCAAAGAAGGAATCCTGCAGGCTCATATGCTGGAAGTATGCCCGTCCATCGCAGACGGCCCGATCAGCATCAAAGAGCAGCCGCTGAGCATGGGAGACAGAGAAGATCCTGCACGTCTTGTATTTACTGCAAAAGAGGGGCCGGCGATCGCTACATCCCTGATCGACTTAGGAGACCGCTTCCGCCTGATCATCAACGATGTAGACTGCAAGAAGACAGAAAAACCGATGCCGAAGCTTCCGGTTGCAACCGCATTCTGGACACCGCAGCCAAACCTTAAAACAGGTGCAGAAGCATGGATCCTGGCAGGAGGCGCACATCATACCGCATTCTCCTATGACCTGACTGCAGAGCAGATGGGAGACTGGGCAGCAGCCATGGGAATCGAGGCCGTTTATATTGATAAAGACACGACCATCCGCCAGTTTAAAAATGAACTGCTCTGGAACTCATTAGCATATAGAAAGTAAAATCATTCATAGCGTATACCATAAACAACTGCTGCGAGCCTTATGTTACAGGCCACGCAGCAGTTTGTTCTTTGTATTTAATTCTATAGCAATCGATTTCTGTTTCTGCTATACTTAAAAAGTATGATAAAGTGCGTGCCAAAAGGAAGTACTGATAGGAAAAGTGCCGAAGTAAAGAGATTATTTTAGAGGGGAGCAATGGATATGGCAGTTTTGGATGCAGTAGAATTGACGAAACAGCTGGTGCAGATCGAAAGCACGAATCCGGGGACCTATGAGAAGGCCATCGGAGATTTCATCTTTCATTATTTAGAAGAAGCGGGTGTGAAACCGGAGCGTTCAGAAGTGGAAACCGGACGCAGTAATATCCGTGCTGTGATAGGTGGTTTGGGGGCAGTGCCGGAAGCGCACCCGGCCCTTCACTTCATCTGCCACATGGATACCGTTGTTGTGGGGGCCGGCTGGGATCAGGATGCATTTTCCGGCGAGGTCCAAGACGGCAGACTCTACGGAAGGGGCGCCTGTGACATGAAGTCCGGCCTTGCCAGTGCACTAAGCGTTTTTGCAGAAACGGCTGCAAAAGTCCGGGCAGGAGAGCTTAAGTTAGCACATCCTTTAGTCTTTATCGGAACGGTAGATGAGGAAGGGGATATGAAAGGCGTAGAGAAAGCGATCGCCGACCAGTGGGTGACGGCGGATGACTGGATCCTTGACATGGAGCCGACAGACGGGCAGATCCAGATGTCCCACAAAGGACGCACCTGGTTTGAGATTGATGTTCAGGGGGTGACGGCACATGCAAGTATGCCCGAGAAGGGAGCAGATGCCATCGCCGGTCTTGCATTCATGCTTACTTATATAAGAAGAGAAATGAATCAGTGTCCCGTGCATGAAGAGCTGGGGCGCTCCACCGTGACCTTCGGCCAGATCGGGGGAGGGTACAGCCCCTACGTCGTGCCGGATCATGGGAAGGCTACGATAGATATGCGTCTGGTCCCGCCGATGAACACGGCAAAAGCAGAAGAGATGGTGAAGGCGGCGATCCGATACGGAGAGGAACAGGTGCCGGGAATCCATGGAAGTTACCGGATCACAGGTGATCGTCCCAGTGTGGAGACACATGCTGACTCGCTGCTGCTTAAACAATTGAGAAAGGCAGTGGAAGAGACGACAAAAAATGCTCCGCAGATCACAGCATTCCCGGGCTACACAGACACTGCCGTGATTGCAGGAAAACTTGGAAATCCGAACTGTATGTCCTATGGACCAGGCAGTTTAAAGCAGGCCCATAAACCGAATGAATTCGTTATTACCACAGAAATCGACAGATGTCAAGAGGTTTTTCGGAAATTAGTAAGAAATATGTTGACAGGCCCAAGAGCTTTGTGATATAGTAAAAAATGCGCTATTGTGGAAAGGTATGCCATAACAGTGAGCTTTTTTGCTGTCACAGGGCTCTTTCCCGATTTTACTGGAATTAACGAAGGGCGACTCGTAGCCCGCCAAAAAATATATGAGGAGTGAAACGTCAATGGAGAAAAACAGAATTCGTCCCATCACAAACGGAAAAAGTTCACGCATGAGCTATTCCAGACAAAAAGAAGTATTAGAGATGCCGAATCTTATCGAAGTCCAGAAAGACTCATACCAGTGGTTTCTGGATGAAGGACTGAAAGAGGTATTTGACGATATTTCCCCGATCACTGACTTCAGTGGCCACTTAAGTCTGGAGTTTGTAGATTTTACACTTTGCGAGGATGATGTAAAGTATACCATCGAAGAGTGTAAAGAGCGTGATGCAACATACGCTGCGCCTTTGAAAGTAAGGGTCAGACTTTACAACAAAGACAACGATGAGATCAACGAACATGAAATATTTATGGGAGATCTTCCGATCATGACAAAGACCGGTACCTTTGTAATCAACGGTGCTGAGCGTGTCATCGTCAGCCAGCTGGTTCGTTCCCCTGGTATTTATTATGGAATTGCCCATGATAAATTAGGAAAAGAACTTTACTCAGCGACAGTCATTCCGAACCGTGGTGCTTGGCTGGAATATGAAACAGACTCCAATGACGTTTTTTATGTACGTGTAGATAGAACGAGAAAGGTACCGATCACAGTACTGATCCGTGCACTTGGTATCGGAACGAATGCAGAAATCATCGACCTCTTTGGTGAAGAGCCTAAGATCCTTGCAAGCTTTGGCAAAGATACAGCAGAGAATTACCAGGAAGGTCTTTTAGAGTTATATAAGAAGATACGACCGGGCGAACCACTTGCAGTGGACAGCGCAGAAAGCCTGATCACAAGTATGTTCTTCGACCCGAGACGTTATGACCTGGCGAAGGTTGGACGTTATAAGTTCAACAAGAAGCTGGCTTTAAAGAACCGTATCAAGGGACAGAGAGTCGCAGAGGATATCGTCAGCCCTCTGACAGGGGAAATCCTTGCAGAAAAAGGAACGACGATCACCAGAGAGCTTGCAGATGCGATCCAGAACTCAGCCGTACCATATCTGTGGGTAGAGGGCGAGGATGAGTCACGCAACATCAAGATCCTGTCCAATATGATGGTTGATCTGCAGGCAGTTGTAGATATCGATCCGAAGGAAGTCGGAGTGACAGAGCAGGTATACTACCCTGTACTTGCCGGACTTTTAGAAGAGTCAGCAGGGGATATCGAGGAATTGAAGTCCATGATCCGCAGAGATATCCATGATCTGATACCGAAGCATATTACAAAGGAAGATATTTTGGCTTCCATTAACTATAACATTCATCTGGAATATGGGATGGGCAATGATGATGACATTGACCATTTGGGCAACAGACGTATCCGTGCGGTCGGAGAGCTTCTCCAGAACCAGTACAGAATCGGTCTGTCCAGATTGGAAAGAGTTGTCCGCGAGAGAATGACAACACAGGATCAGGAAGGCATTTCACCGCAGTCACTGATCAACATCAAGCCGGTAACAGCAGCAGTCAAGGAGTTCTTCGGTTCTTCCCAGCTGTCACAGTTCATGGATCAGAACAACCCGCTTGGTGAGCTGACTCACAAGAGACGTCTTTCCGCATTGGGACCTGGTGGTCTGTCAAGAGACCGTGCCGGATTCGAGGTCCGGGACGTTCACTACTCCCATTACGGAAGAATGTGTCCGATCGAGACCCCTGAAGGTCCTAACATCGGTCTGATCAACTCCCTTGCTACTTATGCAAGGATTAATCAGTACGGATTTGTAGAGGCTCCGTACCGTAAGATCGATAAGACAAATCCGGAGAATCCGATCGTTACAGAAGAAGTTGTCTATATGACAGCCGATGAAGAAGATAATTATCATGTAGCACAGGCGAATGAGCCTCTGGATGAGGAAGGACACTTCATTCATAAGAATGTATCCGGTCGTTACCGCGAAGAGACTCAGGAATATGAGAGAAGCAAGTTCGATTATATGGACGTTTCTCCTAAGATGGTATTCTCTGTGGCTACAGCCCTGATTCCTTTCCTGGAGAATGACGATGCGAACCGTGCGCTGATGGGATCTAACATGCAGCGTCAGGCAGTGCCGCTTCTGACTACCGAAGCACCGGTTGTCGGAACAGGTATGGAAGTAAAGGCAGCAGTAGACTCCGGTGTCTGCATCGTTGCAGAAAAAGCCGGTGTGATCGAGCGTTCCACTTCAACCGACATCACGATCAAGCATGATGACGGAACGAAGAAGACTTATAAATTAACGAAATTCTTAAGAAGTAACCAGAGCAACTGTTACAACCAGAGACCGATCGTTGACAAGGGCGAGCGCGTTGAGGAAGGACAAGTAATTGCTGACGGTCCGTCTACCTCCAATGGAGAGATGGCACTCGGAAAGAACCCACTGATCGGTTTCATGACATGGGAAGGTTACAACTACGAGGATGCCGTACTGTTAAGTGAGAGACTGGTACAGGATGATGTATACACTTCTGTTCATATTGAAGAATATGAGGCAGAAGCACGTGATACAAAGCTCGGACCAGAAGAGATCACAAGAGATATCCCGGGTGTCGGCGATGATGCGCTCAAAGACCTGGATGAAAGAGGTATCATCCGCATCGGAGCTGAAGTCCGTGCAGGAGATATCCTGGTCGGCAAGGTTACTCCAAAGGGAGAGACAGAGCTGACAGCCGAGGAGAGACTGCTTCGTGCGATCTTCGGTGAAAAAGCACGTGAAGTAAGAGATACTTCCCTGAAAGTACCTCATGGTGAATATGGTATTGTTGTGGATGCGAAGGTATTTACAAGAGAGAACGGTGATGAGCTGTCTCCGGGAGTGAATCAGGCAGTCCGTATCTATATCGCTCAGAAGAGAAAGATCTCTGTAGGTGATAAGATGGCCGGACGTCATGGTAACAAGGGTGTTGTTTCCCGAGTGCTTCCTGTAGAAGATATGCCGTACCTGCCGAACGGACGTCCTCTGGACATCGTTTTAAACCCTCTGGGTGTGCCTTCCCGTATGAACATCGGACAGGTGCTCGAGATCCACTTAAGTCTTGCTGCAAAAGCATTAGGCTTCAACATCTCCACACCGGTCTTTGACGGTGCGAACGAGATCGACATCATGGATACCCTGGATCTGGCAAATGACTATGTCAACCTGGAATGGGAAGAATTCGCAGAGAAGCACGGCGACGAGCTTCTGCCGGAGGTATTACAGTATCTGTCTGACAATAGAGAGCACAGAAAGCTGTGGAAGGGAGTTCCGCTGTCCCGCGACGGTAAGGTCCGCTTAAGAGACGGACGTACCGGAGAGTTCTTCGACAGCCCGGTAACGATCGGACACATGCACTACCTGAAGCTGCATCACCTGGTAGACGATAAGATCCATGCGCGTTCAACAGGTCCTTACTCACTGGTTACACAGCAGCCGTTAGGTGGTAAGGCACAGTTTGGTGGACAGCGTTTCGGAGAGATGGAGGTTTGGGCACTGGAAGCATACGGTGCATCCTATACTCTGCAGGAGATCCTGACTGTGAAGTCAGATGATGTTGTCGGACGTGTGAAGACATACGAAGCGATCATCAAAGGTGAGAATATCCCTGAACCAGGTATTCCGGAGTCCTTCAAGGTACTTTTGAAAGAGCTTCAGTCACTGGCACTGGATGTACGCGTACTGCGCGATGACAATACAGAAGTTGAGATCATGGAAACTGTGGATTACGGCGAGACCGACCTGCACTCCATTATCGAAGGAGACAGAAGATACCGTGATGATAATGAGCCTCTCGGGGAGCATGGATTCACGGAACAGGAATTTGTTGGGGAAGAACTTGAGGATGTGGAACCTGAAGAAGATGAATTCGAAGAAGAGGTAGAACTTGAATTCGATGAATTTATGGATGACGAAGAATAGGAGGAGCCATTTATATGCCAACAAGTAACAATGAACAACAATACCAACCGTTAACTTTTGATGCGATCAAGATCGGGCTGGCTTCACCGGAAAAAATCATGGAGTGGTCAAGAGGTGAGGTTACCAAGCCGGAGACCATTAACTATAGAACACTGAAACCAGAGAAAGACGGACTTTTCTGCGAGCGTATTTTCGGACCAAGCAAGGACTGGGAATGCCACTGCGGCAAGTACAAGAAGATCCGTTATAAAGGAGTTGTCTGCGACAGATGTGGTGTTGAGGTCACAAAGGCCTCTGTACGCCGTGAGCGTATGGGACATATCGCGCTGGCAGCACCGGTTTCCCATATCTGGTACTTTAAGGGAATCCCGAGCCGTATGGGTCTGATCCTGGACATCTCTCCAAGAACACTGGAGAGAGTCCTGTACTTCGCTTCTTATATCGTACTCGATAAGGGCGAGACAGACTTACAGTACAAACAGGTGCTGTCCGAGGCTGAATACCAGGAGGCTAAGGAAAAATGGGGCTACCGCTCCTTCCGTGTAGGAATGGGTGCAGAAGCGATCCAGGAACTCTTACAGTCTATCGACCTGGAGAAGGAATATGCAGAGCTGCAGGGCGGACTTACCAATGCAACAGGCCAGAAGCGTGCAAGGATCGTGAAGCGCCTGGAAGTGGTAGAGGCATTCCGCGAGTCCGGCAATAAGCCGGAGTGGATGATCTTAAGTGCGATCCCTGTGATCCCGCCGGATCTGCGTCCTATGGTACAGCTGGATGGCGGACGTTTTGCAACATCCGACTTAAATGATTTGTACAGAAGAATTATCAATAGAAATAACCGTTTAAAGAGACTCCTTGAACTGGGAGCCCCGGATATCATCGTCCGCAACGAGAAGCGTATGCTTCAGGAAGCGGTAGATGCCCTGATCGACAACGGCCGCCGCGGCCGTCCGGTAACAGGACCTGGAAACAGAGCGTTAAAATCCCTTTCTGACATGCTGAAAGGTAAATCAGGACGTTTCCGTCAGAACCTGCTCGGAAAACGTGTTGACTACTCAGGACGTTCCGTTATCGTCGTTGGACCAGAGCTTAAGATCTACCAGTGCGGTCTGCCGAAAGAGATGGCGATCGAGCTGTTTAAGCCTTTCGTTATGAAGGAGCTGGTAGCCAACGGTACTGCACACAATATTAAGAATGCCAAGAAGATGGTTGAGAGATTACAGCCTGAGGTATGGGATGTGCTCGAGGAAGTCATCAAAGAGCATCCGGTTATGTTAAACCGTGCCCCCACGCTGCACAGACTTGGCATCCAGGCATTCGAGCCGATCCTGGTAGAGGGTAAGGCGATCAAGCTGCATCCATTGGTATGTACCGCTTACAATGCCGATTTCGATGGAGACCAGATGGCTGTCCATGTACCGCTGTCTGTAGAAGCACAGGCTGAGTGCCGTTTCTTACTGCTCTCACCAAACAACCTGTTGAAGCCGTCCGATGGTGGACCGGTAGCCGTTCCTTCACAGGATATGGTACTTGGTATCTATTATCTGACTCAGGAAAGACCGGGAGCTAAGGGAGAAGGCATGTTCTTCAAGAGCGTGAACGAGGCCATCTTAGCTTATGAGAATGGTTATGTAACACTGCACTCCAGGATCAAAGTCCGCGTGACAAAGACAATGCCTGACGGCACAGAGAAGACAGGTGTGATCGAGGCAACTGTGGGAAGACTTCTGTTCAATGAGATCATTCCGCAGGATTTAGGCTTTGTAGACCGTGAATCAGGAGACAATGACCTGGTACTGGAGATTGATTTCCACGTAGGCAAGAAGCAGTTAAAGCAGATCCTGGAAAAAGTAATCAATACTCACGGTGCAACACAGACCGCTGAGGTACTGGATAATGTAAAAGCGATCGGTTATAAGTTCTCTACGAGAGCAGCCATGACCGTTTCTATTTCCGATATGACCGTGCCGCCGCAGAAGCCGCAGATGATCGAGGAAGCTCAGAATACTGTTGACAGGATCACCAAGAACTACAAGCGTGGTCTGATCACAGAGGAAGAGCGTTACAAAGAGGTTGTTGAGACATGGAAGGCAACCGATGATAAGCTGACAGAGGCACTATTGTCCGGTCTGGATAAATACAACAACATCTTCATGATGGCTGATTCCGGAGCCCGTGGTTCCGATAAGCAGATCAAGCAGCTGGCAGGTATGCGTGGTTTGATGGCCGATACAACAGGACGTACCATCGAGCTGCCGATCAAGTCCAACTTCCGTGAAGGTCTGGACGTATTGGAGTACTTCATGTCTGCGCATGGAGCTCGTAAGGGTCTGTCTGATACGGCTCTTCGTACAGCCGATTCAGGATACCTGACAAGACGTCTTGTTGACGTATCCCAGGAGCTGATCATCCACGACAGTGACTGTGTGGAAGAAGGAAAAGAGATCCCGGGAATGTATGTCAAAGCATTCATGGACGGAAACGAAGAGATCGAGAGCCTACAGGAGCGTATCACAGGACGTTTCTCCTGCGAGGATATCAAAGATAAAGACGGTAATGTCCTTGTAAAAGCAAACCACATGATCACTCCGAGACGTGCGGAGAGAGTCATGAAAAAGGGTGTTGACGAGAAGGGCAATCCATTAGATAAAGTGAAGATCCGTACCATCCTTACATGTAAGTGTAAGAACGGTGTATGCTCCAAGTGTTATGGAGCCAACATGGCAACAGGTGAAGCTGTTCAGGTCGGCGAAGCTGTCGGAATCATTGCCGCACAGTCCATCGGTGAGCCTGGTACCCAGCTGACCATGCGTACGTTCCATACAGGTGGTGTTGCCGGTGACGATATCACACAGGGTCTTCCTCGTGTCGAGGAGCTTTTTGAGGCAAGAAAGCCGAAAGGTCTTGCCATCATCACTGAGTTTGCAGGAACTGCAACCATCAGCGACACAAAGAAGAAGCGTGAGATCATCGTAAGCAACAGCGAGACAGGCGAGTCCAAGGCATATCTGATCCCATACGGTTCCCGTATCAAGGTACAGGACGGTGCAGTATTAGAGGCCGGAGACGAGCTGACAGAAGGTAGTGTAAACCCGCATGATATCTTAAAGATCAAAGGCTTACGTGCCGTACAGGATTACATGATCCAGGAAGTACAGCGTGTATACCGTCTGCAGGGTGTTGAGATCAACGATAAGCATATCGAGGTCATCGTACGCCAGATGTTGAAGAAGATCCGCATTGAAGAGCGCGGTGATTCTGAATTCCTGCCGGGAACCATGGCGGATGTACTGGAATTCAATGAAGTGAATGAGCAGTTAGAAGCAGAAGGAAAAGAGCCTGCAACAGGCGAGCAGATCATGCTTGGTATTACCAAGGCATCCCTTGCGACAGATTCCTTCCTCTCAGCAGCTTCCTTCCAGGAGACGACCAAGGTACTGACAGAAGCAGCGATCAAGGGTAAGGTGGACCACCTGATCGGTCTGAAAGAAAACGTTATCATCGGTAAACATATTCCGGCTGGTACAGGTATGAGAAAGTACCGTGATGTAAAACTCAGCACGGAATTAGCAGTTGAGGATGAACCGGAATTCGAGGAAGAACCAGAGCTTGAAGAAGAACTGGTGCTTACAGAAGAATAAGAGATAGGTAAGACAGCAGTATGGCTGAGGGACCTTGTGTCCCTGGCTGTACTGCTGTTTTTATGTAAAAATCTTCGGAAGCTCTCCAGGGATTGTCGTGCCCCTAAGGGATATACGGTTCCCAAATAAACGCCCCCTCTTAAAAAGTATAAAATCACAGGAGAAACACTTGAAAAGTAAAAAGTTTTTAAGAAAAACAGGGACTTTCCTTGTGTTTCTGACTAGAATAAAGTATGATTAAACTAGCTAAATGAGGCAGGGGGCGGGCAAAGAAATGGTAAGTTTGAACAGGTCTTATCTGGCAATTAAGTCGGATGGGATTTACTATCTTCTTCCGCTGGAAGAAGTGGAACAGATCGTGGACGGGAGTCTGGAGACGGAGCAGGAATTCATTGAGTTTTCCCACATTACCGGTACAGCTCAAAGTGGCGGAAATGCCGGGTACCAGTATGGGATCCTTCTTCATCTTAGGCAGGATGCCACAAGTGGAACGGCCTTAAGCTTCGGGATCCTGACAGAAGAGATCGAAGGGATCCTTAAGGAAGCAGAGTCAGAAGAATTTATGCTGGATAAGCCTGTGATAAACTGTCAAAACCGATACATAAAGGCTGTGTGCAGGATACGGACGGAAGAACGGGAATATACAGGGTTCCTTTTGGATGCCGCACAGCTTTTTAAAGTGGTACGTCAAGACTGTGACAAGGAGGAGAAACACAGAGAACGAAAAGACAGTCACAGCTGCCGGGGAGAAAAGGCCCGGGGTAATGAGGGGGATGAAGACGCCCTGCAGTTTATCACCCTGGAACGGGACGGGGAGCTATTGTATGTGGATAAATCGGCAGTTGAAGCCGTTATCATGAAACCGGAGATTTTAAAGATACCCGGGATCGACAGCCGGATCCTTGGGATATCTTTCTATGAGAGAGAGCTGGTCACGTACTATGATCAGCTAGAAGAGGAAAAAGGGCCAGACTGGCTGCGTCAGCGGACAGTTTATGCCTGTGGAGTGTTATTTCGGACGCGGGAAGGGAATCTTGCAGGGCTGGCAGGAGATTCTACTGGAGAAACAGCATTTTCCACAGTTGATCTGGAAAATGTGATATCTATGGGAAGTGGGATTTGGGTGAGAAAACGTGATTAGGCTGACAGAACAGGAATTTTTAGATGTGGTGGAATATTTCCGTAGTCATTACGGGATCAATCTGAAGAATAAAAAGATATTGATCGAGTGCAGGATGACGAAAGAACTTGAGCGGTGCAAGGTGTCAAACTTTGGAGATTATCTGCGCCTGCTTAAGAAGGACAGTACAGGAGAGATCGCCGGAGGCATGGTGAACCGGCTTACGACAAACTATACATATTTCCTTAGAGAGCCTGCGCACTTTACGTTGCTGGAGGAGAAGATATTTCCCGAGCTGCTCGTGAAAAAAAGGTATGGGCCCTTATATATCTGGTGTGCCGGATGTGCTACGGGGGAAGAATGTTATACCCTGGCGATGTGTATGAATGAGTACCAGGAGAGAACGCAGGAGATGTTAAACGGCAGGATCATAGCCACGGATATTTCTGAGGAGGTTCTCGAGAAGGCACAAAAGGGAGTGTATCCCAAGCGGGAGATCGAGGATATCCCGGCAGCCTGGCAGCAGAAATACTGCAGAGAGGTAGATAAGAACAATTTTTGTGTGGCAGATGAGCTAAAGTATCCGATTAGATTCATGAAACACAATCTGATGCAGCCATTTAAGGAATCGGGAAAGTTCGATATCATATTCTGCAGGAATGTAATGATCTATTTTGACCGGTCTTCCAGGAAACAGCTGGTGTCAATGCTGGAAGAGAACTTGAATCCGGGGGGATATCTGTTGATCGGTCATGCGGAGCTTCTGGCAAGGGAAGAGACGAATCTGGAACAGGTGAATCAGGCCGTTTATAGAAAGCGGGAGAATGTATGACGGGCAGTCAGGACAAGCGGAAAGGGTAAGGTGGATGATGGAAGAAAAGATTATGTTAGTGGACGATGCGCTATTCATGCGGATGACGATACGCAAGACACTGGAAAAGAATGGATACTCAAATATATTGGAGGCAGCTGACGGGGAGACAGCCATACAGATGTACCATGATGAAAAGCCGGATCTGGTCCTTTTGGATATCACGATGCCTGGAAAGTCCGGGATCGATGTGCTGGAGGAGATCTTGGAATTTGATCCTAAGGCAAAGATCGTAATGTGTTCTGCGATCGGGCAGGAGATGATGATACAGAAAGCGATCGGATGCGGGGCGCTGGAATTCATTGTCAAGCCATTCAAACCCGAAGAGCTTCAAAAGATCGTAAAATATGTGCTGCAAAACTGATACAGATGAGAGGAAAATCAAATGAGAGAATATTTTAAAAACCTGAGAGTCGGAAAAAAACTAACGATTGCTTTCTTAGTAGTGATCGGGTTATATATGATAACAGTCCTTGTGTCTGTATTTAATATTAGTCAGCTGTCCCGTGAGATGGAGAAGATGAATAACGGTCCTTTTGCAAATGTAGAGAGTGCACATGATACCAGCGCGAATATACAGATTGTAGGAAAGAATCTCTCTCTTTTAGCATCCACAGAAAATGTGGTGAATGAAGCAAAGTATCTTGAGGATGCAAAAGCAGCAGCGGCAAAGGTCGAGGCAGGGCTGGCGGAACTGCAGGAGGGCTATGTAAGCGGGGAGGCGCAGGTAAAGGAGCTTTCAACGGAGTTTGTTGAATTGAAGGTGACCCGGGATAAGGTGATCAACTGCCTGGAGAAAAATGATAAAGCCGGGGCATTTCAAGCATATTTTAACGATTATGAACCGCAGTCACTTGAGGTGAGATCGCGTCTGGCTGATGTCATCAAAGCCTGCAATGAGGATGTTCAGAGCAGCCTGCGTGACACGGCACAGCTGCGCATGCAGATCATTATTTTCATTCTGGGTCTTTCGGTTATCTGCGTATTGTGTACTGTCGTGTTATGCATAGGAATCACCAGGAGTATTGTTACTCCTGTCAAGGAAGTGAAGAATGCTGCAAACCAAATTTCAAATGGAAAGCTGAGTATTGACCTTGATTATACCTCTAAGAATGAGTTTGGAAATCTGGCGGATGATATCCGGTCCACGGCAGAGACTCTGGATTCCTATGTCTCTGAGATTCAGAAGGCACTGCTTGCCCTGGGCAGCGGGAAGCTGAACTATGAAAATTCATTTCAGTTTAAAGGGGATTTCATCAGGATAGGTGAATCCATGGAGATGATCAGTAAGATGCTGAGAAATTCCATCCAGCAGATCAACAGCAGTGCGGAGCTGGTCTCCGGTGGAGCCGAACAGGTTTCTAATGGTGCTCAGGTCCTGGCACAGGGTGCTTCCCAGCAGGCAAGCTCCATCGAGGAGCTTGCGGCCAGCATCAATGAGATTGCCGAAAGTGTGGGGATGAACGCAGAGAATGCGGTAAGGTCCAGCGAACACGCAGAAAAGGTAGGAAACCAGATTCTTGAGAATAACAATCAGATGCACAAGCTCAAGGAAAGCATCCGGCAGATCCAGGATAATTCGAAAGAGATCACAGGAATTGTCAAGGAGATCGAAGACATTGCCTTCCAGACCAATATCCTGGCACTCAACGCATCCGTAGAGGCTGCAAGAGCCGGGGAGGCAGGAAAAGGCTTTGCAGTCGTGGCCGGCGAGGTGCGCAGGCTTGCTGCGAAGACCACAAGTGCATCGAAACTGACGGCACAGCTTGTCGAAAAGAATACGGAAGCTGTACGTGCAGGGTTTGAAGCGTCAGAGATGACGGCACGTACACTGCACGATTCAGTAGAAGGGGCACAGATGGTAAAAGAGATGATAAAGAATATCTCGGAGCTGTCAGAACAGCAGGCGGATGCGATCACTCAGATCAGGAAGAGCGTGGAATTGATATCCGATATTGTACAGGGGAATTCTGCTACGTCTGAGGAGAGTGCGGCAGCCAGTGAGGAGCTGTCAGCCCAGGCGCAGATCTTAAAAGAACTGGTGGAGCAGTTTGAGCTGTAGAGGCAGGAAAGAAGGATGCAGATGGAGAATTATGAAGAGTTGGATCATGTGGCAAAGGATATCTTAAAGGAGCTGGGGAACATCGGAACGGGAAATGCAGTCGCATCTCTTGCCCTTATGATGGAGCACCCGTTCCAGGTAGGAGTACCTGAGGTCCGGTTTGTGAGATACCAGGATGTTTTCAAGGAATTGGATATTCACGAGGATATTCAGGCAGGGATCATGATCCGGGTATTCGGAGAGCTGGAAGGAATCTTTTTGTTTTTGATGGACGAGGCATTCACCCGCGCTGTACTGGACCGGATGCTGGAAGAGAAGGTAAGGAACCTGACTTCTCTGGATGAGATGGAGCTGTCCGTTTTGAGCGAACTTGGAAATATCATGTGCGGCTCTTACATTCGTGCACTGTCCCAGGTAACGGGGATGGAGACGGATGTATCGGTGCCGGATATGTGTATCGATATGGGCGGTGCGATCCTGGGAGTACCTTTATCCAGACATATCCGAGTGAGTGATGATGTACTTCTGATCGAAAATATATTTCGTATGGGAGAAGCTTCCTTTGTGGGCAGAATCCTGTTCTGGCCGGAACTGGAATCCATGTCGGCAATGCTTCATAAGCTCAGGGAGTGATCTATGGAAAAGATAGTGGTGGGAATTGCCGAGGGAAAGACGGCCATACGTGGACAGGCGCTGATATCCTATGCTCTGGGGTCATGCGTAGGTGTATGCCTGTACGATACAAAGAATAAAATAGCAGCAATGGCCCATGTCATTCTGCCGGACAGACAACACTCTGTGAACCGGGAGAATGCATATAAGTTCGCGGTGGAGGGAACACATGAGCTTGTAAGACAGATCTGCAGAAAAGGCGCCGAGAAGAGATATCTGACTGCTAAGATCGCCGGGGGTGCCAAGATGTTCAGTACAGCTGAACAGAACTGGAACATTGGTTATTGGAATGTCAAAAATGTGAAGCAGACGCTGGCAGAAGAAGGAATACGGCTTGTGGGAGAAGATACAGGAGGCAGTCATGGCAGAACGATCACATTTCTGTCAGAGGACGGTACATTGGAGATCAGATCTGTGAGGCAGGCAGTCGTTTATTTGTAAGGGCAGCAGGGCTTTGGATATAGATACATTAGATGGAGGGATTATCATGGAAACGGAAAGTAAGCAAATTGTAATGGCGGTCGATGACAGCCTGATGGTCTGTCAGCAGATCCGGGCGGCGCTTGAGGAGACACCGTTCTTCCTGTGTGAGGCGCACACAGGGGAAGAAGCCCTGGAAAAGATCGAACGGTATCAGCCGGATCTGATCCTTTTGGATGTGGTGCTCCCGGATAGGGACGGGTTTCATTTATTTGAGGATTTAAAGACGAAAGACCAGAATAATGCCTCCATACTTTTTCTGACATCCAAAGATACAGATGATGATGTGGTAAAAGGTTTTGAAGTGGGTGCCTGTGATTATATCAAGAAGCCCTTTTCGAAAAGTGAGCTGAGATCACGGGTAGTGACCCATCTGCAGCTTAAAAAGCAGAAGGATGAGTTGAACAGGATGAATCTGGAACTTAAGTCCAACATGGACAGACTGAACGAGCTTGCTTTTCGGGACGGACTTACAGGCCTGTATAACAGAAGGTATGTTGTAGGTGACCTGCTGGATGATATCAAAGGCAGCCGGGTGGAGGAAAAGAAGAATGTTGTGATCCTGGCCGATATCGATGATTTCAAATCGGTAAACGATACCTATGGGCATGAGGCAGGGGATATGGCACTGGTATGTATAGCCAGTATCATGGAAGCCCACTGCAGGATGCACAGAGTGGTGCGCTGGGGCGGCGAGGAATTCCTGATTATACTGTTTAATGTAACAGAGAGTGAAGCCTTTGAGATCAGCGAGTCGATCAGACAAGATGTAGAGCAGTTCAAGATTATAAATAAAGCAGATGAATTCTCATGTACCCTGACTCTTGGCCTGCATGTGTATGGGCAGCAGGAAGGGATCGAGGAGTGTATTGCATGTGCAGATAAGGCGCTGTATTACGGGAAGAGACATGGCAAGAACCGCAGCGTATGGTATGAAAGCATAGAACAGACGGAGTGGGAAAATGGGATACTTTGATGCAGATGCACAGGAAATGTTGGAAGTGTATTTATTAGAGGCAAGGCAGTTATGTGAACAGCTCAGTGGAGTTCTTCTTGATGCGGAAAAAAATAATGCATTCACTGAGGGAGAGATCCATAATGTTTTCCGGGTCATGCATACCTTGAAGAGCTCTTCTGCGATGATGGGGTTAAAGAATCTTTCTCTGCTGGCACATAAGATGGAGGATCTGTTTTCCTATTTCCGGGAACAGGGCGGGGGTGTGGAAGCTGCCCAGCCGGAGATATTCGATCTGCTCTATAAATTCTTAGATTACATCGAGGATGAGATGAAGCGGATGCCCGATGGAGATTATGAGCCTGGTGATACTTCGCTTATGCTGGAGGATGCCAGAAGATATCTGAACCATGCGGAAAGGAAGAAGGAGTCCGAAAAGCAGGCTGAGCTTCCTGAGGAAGACAAAACATGGAATCCGCCACCGGAAATGCTGGCAAAGCCGGGGAGTGTTGTCAGGGTGAGATTCGAGGAAGGCTGCCGGATGGAACATCTCAGGGCATTCATGCTGATTCGCCAGGTGAAGGGGATGTGTACGGAAATAGAGACATATCCAAAGGACTTGGAACATGCCCAGGATCAAGCGGAGGAGATCGGGGAATATGGGATTTTTGTCCGCTTTGAGAGTGAACGTAAAGACGAAGTCCTTACTGCCTTAAGCCAGGGGCTGTTTGTAGAAAGCTGCGAGAAGATACAGGATAAGTCCGGGAAAGAGGAAACAGAACCGGAGGTGAAGGAGAAAGGGCCAAAGCCTGCGCAGGCATCTGTGAATCCAGATACGGAGTTTTTGAGTGTGCGCAGTGACAGGCTTGACCGGCTCCAGAATCTTGCCCGTGAGATGATCATCCAGATCATGACATTGGAGATGCAGCTGGAAGAAAACGGGATGAATGAAATCAAAGAAGGAACTGCCCATCAGATCAACCGTCTGATCGGAGATGTGGAACACACGGTCATGGAGATGCGCATGGTGCCGGTTGAACGGATCGTACCGAAGCTGCGCAGGATACTTCGTGATATCTGTAGAGACGAGGATAAAGAGGTTGACCTTGAGGTGAGCTGTGGAGACATCGAGGCAGATAAAAGTGTAGTGGAATATGTCTCAGAGGCTCTTCTGCATCTGATCAGGAATGCAGTGGATCATGGGATCGAATCACCTCAGGAGAGGATTGCCGCAGGAAAGCCCCGGAAGGGAAAGATCAAGTTTACAGTAGAAAGTACGGTCGGCGAGGTTCTGATCACCATATCGGATGACGGCAGAGGTCTGAATAGTGATAAGATCCTGTCAAAGATCAAGGCTATGGGCTTAATGACAAAGCCGCAGGAGGAATACACAAGAGCAGAAATCCTGAATATGATCCTGCAGCCCGGATTTACCACGAAGGAAGTGGTGACTGAGTATTCAGGACGCGGCGTCGGTCTGGACGTGGTTAAAAATGTTTTGGAAAATGCAGGCGGCAATCTCTACATCGACAGTGAGAAGGGGCGGGGGACTACCTTTACACTGGTCGTGCCTCTGACCCTGGCAACGATGGAGTGTATCCGCTTCCGTGTGGAGGATTACCGTTTTTCTATTCCTGCAAGATATGTGTACCGCTTCTTAGAATATAAGGAGGAGATTCCGGAGATTCGTGAGATCAATGGACGCACATATATCTTGTACGAAGAGCGGATGGTGCCTCTGATCGATCTGAGGAAGTTCTACCATATCGGGGGAACAACGCCGGAGGATGCAACGATCATCTATGCAAGGGGAACGGATAAAGAGGGCTGTATTCTGGCGGATTCCCTGTATGAGCAGAAGCGGATCGTGTTAAAACAGCTGCCATCCCTGTTCGGAGTAGATTTCAGGCGCAAGACGGGGGTCAGTGGAATGAGTATCATGGGGACAGGAAGGATCTGCACGGCACTGGATCTGGAGATTATGTTCCGGTTATATGAAAGAGGGAACGGATGGGAATAGATGATGTTTATGATTTGCTTTGTATGAAGGGGGAGGACAAAAGCTATGCCTTTGAATTCTCCGCGGTGAAAGAATTGTGTCCGGAACTGCAGATTTCGAAGGTCCCCTGTCTGCCGCCGTATTTTGCCGGGGTGTGCAATTATAAGGGGGAGATCGTACCGGTCCTGGCCCTGAATAAGGATGCTTATATTGACAAGAGGAAGATCACGATCATCTTTGGAAATCAGGAGTACTTGATTGGGATCTTATGCTATGGTGAACCTTATATCCTGAGCACAGAGTCGTGTAAAGAGATCCAAAGTCCTGATCTTGAGGACGAGATGGGGATGTGGGCGGAGAAAAGACTGATCCAGTCAGGGGATGAGATACTGACAGTGCTGGATATGGAGAAGATCATATGTAATCTTGCGGATTACTTTAAAGGGGAATATTTGCGGAGTTAGGAGGAAAGGCGCACCAAAGAGGATGCGCCTTTTTGACTGTAAAGAAAAGCACTGCAGTATCTGCATATAAGAGTCAGACCGGCAGGGGAATGTTATACTTTATAAGACGCCTCATAAGACGTATATGCAAATAGCCAGAGAGGTATTTCACCAGTTTCGTATTTGTGGTACAATCTATATAAAAGTTGTCCTGCATACACAAAGTATAAAGAATTGAAGACAGGACAGTACATGAACAGGAAGGAAAGCTATGAACGAGGAACGAGTGCCAAAGTATTATCAGTTAAAAAAGGCGATCATTCATAAGATCGAGATGGAGGAATACACACCCGACGGTCCCATCCCGAGTGAACGCGAACTCATGGAGCAGTACCAGGTCAGCCGTATTACGGTCCGTAAGGCAATCGATGAGTTAGTGGTAGAGGGATATCTGTATAAGGTCCAGGGGAAGGGGACTTATGTGAAGACGGACGAGAAGAGTAATGATTTATTTTCGCTTGTCAGCTGCACCCAGGCGGTGCGCAGCATGGGAATGACACCGACAAAGCAGGTGATCGTTTCGCAGATCCTGACGGCGGATAAGAAGAGGGCAAAGGCGTTGAATCTGACGGATACAGACCAGGTCTTCCAGCTGGGGAGGGTCCTTTATGCCAACGGAGAACCGCTCAATTACACACTGGCTTATCTGCCGTTAAAGCTGTTTCCGGGTATTGAGAAGCACCAGTTTGACATTGAGTCTTTGTATCAGGTATTGGGGGAAGAATATCATGTGAATATTACAAAGGCAAGAAGAACAGTAGAGGCAGTGCTTGTGGAGGATGAGATCGCAGAATATCTGGATATAGAACCGGGAATGCCGGTGATCTTATTCGGATGTACCACCTATGGAGAGGTGAATGGGCAGGAGCTGCCGATCGAGAATTTTAAGTGCTATTACAGGACAGATAAGTATAAGTTTTATATTGACCAGGTGGCAGACTAGATATGGACCGGGCAGCAGACAGACGCTCCGGTACGAGGAACAGAACAGAGAGAGGGATTTCAGACAGAAGTCCGTCTCTCTGTTTTTTGTATGATATAGAAAACGTTTCTGGAATTTTCTATACTATAAATCTCTCCGGGGGCTTGCCCACTTTGTTTTTTGTCTTATCAGGGAAGCAGAAAAACGGAATCAGAATCCCAGTTCTAAAAAATAGTATCCGGCAGAATTCACAAATTATTATCGTAAAATATGTGAAAATAAACAAAAATGAATTTGACAAATAAAAAAACTTGTTAAAACTGTTGACTTTTGAAAAGTTTGGATTATTATATAAGTACAACTGGTTATGACGACATAACGACATGATGAGTAGAAGAAAAAAGGGGGAAATGAATGGACGAAGAACGTGTACCAAAGTATTTTGCTCTCAAACGTGAACTGATCCGGAAGATCGAGGAGGAAGCGTTTGAACCTGACTGTCCCATCCCCAGTGAGCGTGAACTGATGGAACAGTATCAGGTCAGCCGGATCACGGTGAGGAGGGCCATCGATGAATTAGTGGCAGGAGGATACTTATACAAAGTCCAGGGGAAAGGAACCTATGTAAAAAGCGATGATTACAGCCAGAACCTGTTTGCGATCACAAGCTGTACGGATGATGTGATCAGACTGGGAAGAAATCCTTCCAAAAAGGTGACAGTCAGTGAGATCGTCCCCGCCGATGCAAAGAGGGCAAGGCTTTTGAACACCGCGGTGGGGGACGAGCTGTACCTCCTGGAACGGATCACCATGGCTGACGGAGAACCCTTGAATTATACGATCACCTATCTGCCCCGCAGACTGTTTCCGGGAATTGAGAAATATGATTTCAATGTCCAGTCGCTTTATGATCTTCTTGCAGAGAGGTATGGGGTCAGATTTGCAAAGTCAAGAAGGACCATAGAAGCAGTTTTAGCAGAGGAGGAGATATCAGAGTACTTAGATATTGACGAACAGATGCCGGTGATTTTATTCGAGAGTACAACGTATGGCATTGTACAGGGCCGGGAGCTGCCGATTGAAAGCTTCAAATGTTACTATCGGACGGATCAATATAAGTTTTATATTGAGCAGGTCAAATAAAGAAAGTGAAAGAACAAGGAGGAGCATTATGAAAAGAAGCAGAAAAGTTTTGAGTGTGTTGTTGGCAGCGGCTATGACAGTAGGATGTCTGACAGCCTGCGGCGGAGGAAGCAAGGACGAAAGAAGTGCTGATTCCGGGAAAAAGGCGGACGCAAAGATCGCCATCGTATGTGATTCGGCAGGACAAAACGACAACGGATACAACCAGACCGCAGTAGAGGGGGCTAAGAAAGCAGCGGACGAGCTTGGTGTGGAATATAAAGTCGTAGAGCCGACAAACGGAGTCCCGGCAGCCCTGGAGACTCTGGCAGAGGATGGTTACAACGTGATCTTCAACCTGGAATATGATTTTGATGCCCTGATCAAAGGCGTAGGCGGTTCCCAGCCGATCGCTGAGATGTATCCGGATACCACATTCGTATGTGTCAATGACAATCCGAACCAGGATGAAAACGGAAAAGTGATCCATGATAATGTCATCTGTGCATTGTTTGACGTGCATGAGGCTTCCTATATTGCAGGGGCACTCGGCGTACAGGTATTAGAGAATAAGGATGTCTTATTCCCGGCTGAGAACTACAAGTTCACGGATCTGGATAAGGGCGGACGTGCAATCGGATTTGTAGGCGGAACCAATTCCAACGGAATCACCGTATTCTCTTACGGTTTTGTGGAAGGAATCAACAAGGCAGCTGAAGATCTGGGTGTAAACTATGATTACTATGCAAAATATGATGCAGGCTTCTCAGATCCTGCAACAGGAAGCACCATCGCAGGAACCTATTACAATCAGGGTGCAAACCTGGTATATGCAGTGGCAGGAAGTGTGGGAGACGGTGTTGCGTCCAAAGCAAAAGAGGAAGGCAAGCTGGCGATCCATGTTGATGCCAATAAAGACGATATGCAGCCGGGGCATATTCTGACAAGTGTCATCAAAAATACCTCTGTTCCGGTATTTGACATCACAAAGGCATATGTAGACGGCAAGATCAATGATATTGACAGACTGCAGACCTTCTCACTGGCATCAGGGGCTACCGATATCACAGACCTGACACAGATCAAGAATGCACTGGCTAAGACAGATGAAGCACAGGCAAAATGGGATGAGATCATGACATATATTGATGACCTGAAAGCGCAGATCGCAGATGGAACGATCAAGGTAACGAATGCACAGGTTGGGGAAGAATTTGACCCGGCTGCATGTAAAAATGTAACGATCAAGTAGACGAATCAGAAACGAGGGTATACATATGAGCATGATAGAAGTGGTTGATCTGACGAAAAAGTTCGGTGACTTTACAGCCAATGACAAAATCAGCCTGAGCGTGGAAGAGCAGGAGATCAAATGTATCGTCGGCGAGAACGGCGCCGGAAAATCGACACTTATGAATATGCTCTACGGCCTATTGCAGCCAACCAGTGGGAAGATCCTGATCCGCGGAAAAGAAGTCCGCATGAACAGTCCCATTGATGCAATAGCAAATGGGATCGGTATGGTGCACCAGCATTTTAAGCTGGTGCCCAGCCTTACCGTGTATGAGAATATTTTGCTTGGTGTCGAGATCAAGAAAGGAAAGAGTCCTTTTGTTGATGCGAAAACAGAGATTGAAAAAGTACAGAAACTGATCGATGAATATCATTTTGAATTAAATCCTCTGGATAAGATCGAGGATATTTCCGTAGGCGGAAGACAGCGCGTGGAGATCCTGAAAATGCTCTACCGTAATGTAGATATCCTGATACTGGATGAGCCTACGGCAGTGCTTACTCCCCAGGAAGTGGATGACCTGATGGTAAGCCTTAAGAACATGAAGAAGCAGGGGAAGACGATCATTGTCATCACACACAAACTGCGTGAGGTAATGGAACTAAGCGACAGCGTCACGGTGATCAAGCAGGGAAAGGTGATCGGGCATGTGAAGACGAAGGATACCAGTGAGGCAGAGCTTGCACAGATGATGGTCGGAAGGAATGTTGTCCTGACCGTGAGTAATGAGAGAAAAGAACCAATTTCGGATGAAGTGATATATGAAGTAAAAGACCTGTGTACTATCAATGATTATGGGAAGGAAGTAGTATCGGACTTGTCCTTCAAGGTACACAGAGGAGAGATCCTGGGAGTTGCGGGTGTAGAAGGAAACGGCCAGTCAGAGCTTGTGAAGCTGATGACAGGGCTGATGGAAGCGACAAAAGGAACGGTTACGTTTTTGGGAAAGGACGTGACAAATAAGTGGCCCGCACAGCTTCGAAAAGAAGGTGTCGGTATCATCCCGGAGGACAGATATGCGCAGGGCTTGTGCGGCGATATGAATATCTCACAGAACTGCATCGCAGGATATCACGGGAATCCGGATGTCTGCAAGAGAGGGATCTTTGATCAGAAGGCGATCCGTGTAAAAAGGGATCATTTCATTGAAGAATTTGATATCCGTATCGGCGATCTGAACGGAAATGTATCCAGTCTTTCAGGCGGAAATGCACAGAAGATCATCGTTGCCAGAGAGCTTTCTGCCGGACCGAAGCTTCTGATCGCATGTCAGCCGACACGTGGAGTCGATATCGGTTCCATTGAATTCATCCATAAGCAGATCTTAAAGTTCCGGGATGAGGGGAATGCGGTCATTCTCGTATCCAGCGAGCTTTCAGAGATCTTGAGCCTTTCTGATAACATGATCGTGATGTACAAAGGAAAGATCTCCGGGCGCGTCAGTCAGAGTGAGGTCACAACAGCAGGCATCGGACTCTTGATGGCAGGTATCCAGCTTGAGAAAAAGGAGGCAGCTCATGAATAAAAAAGGAAATATTTTAAGAAATGTAATGAATTCAGTCCTGCCGATCCTTCTGGCATTTGTCATCGGAGGGATTGTCATAGCATGTATCGGTGAAAATCCGCTGGAGACTTACTGGATTCTGTTAAAGAAGTCCTTTCTGTCCTCCACAGGCTTTATGAATACACTGCACTATGCATCCCCGCTGATCCTGACCGGTCTTGCGATCGCAGTGACCTTCAAGGCAAATCTCTACAACATGGGTGTGGAAGGACAGATGCTGCTGGGCGGTTTCTTTGCGGGAATCGCGGGAGCGTATATCACAGGCATGAACCCGCTGGTACATAAGCTGATCTGTTTTGCAGTAGGAATCCTCTGCGGTATGGCATTTGCTTTGATCCCGGCGCTGTTAAAGGCAAAATGTAAAGTAAATGAAATGGTTGTAACTCTGATGCTGAACTATGCGATGGCAAAAGCGCTGGAATTCCTGTCCACAGGTGTTTTCCGGGATCTGAGTTCCGGCTATGTTGCCACACCGACCATACAGGAGAGCGCAATGTTCTCCCGGTTCGGACGCTCCAGACTTACGATGTTTTTCGTGATCGCGGTCATCGTACTGATCATCATGTATATCGTGATGAAGAAATCCAAGTTAGGATATGAGCTGACAGCCATCGGTAAGAATCCAGAGTTTGCAGAAGCAGCCGGGATGAACGTGGCAAAGAAGACGATCATCCTGATGCTGTTAAGCGGCGCCCTGGCAGGAGTCGCAGGAGCAGGATATATGATGAGCGAGCAGTTTAAATACACCTTAAGCTTTTCCGGGACACCGGGACTTGGCTGGGACGGTATGCTGATCGCACTTCTGGGCGGACACTCTCCGGGAGGGATTTTCATTGCGGCGATCTTCTACGCAGCACTGAAAACCGGAAGTGACAATATTAACATGTATACCAGTGTCCCGAAGGAAATCGTGGCATTGATCCAGGGACTGATCATTCTTTTCCTGGCAGTGAAATTTATCTCCGAGCGGACGAATTTCTCATTCCGTAAGAAGAGTGCAAAGAAAAGAGAGGGGGCTGCATAATGGAATTACTCAATAACATTCTGTACGATACTGTTTACCACAGTACGCCGATCATCCTCTGTGTCATAGGCGGTATGTTCGCATATAAGGCCAATGTGCTTAATATCGCATTGGAAGGCATGATGCTCAACGGTGCGTTTGTTGCGACTCTTACGATGTTTTTTACCGGAAATCTGCCTCTGGCGGTCCTTTTGGCTATTATTACGACGATGATCTACGGTCTTGTCTTTTCAGTCATGGGCATTACCTATAAAGGAAATGTTATCGTCGTAGGTCTCGCCATCAACCTGATCGCTCCTGCGATTGCGGGATTTGTCATGAAGATGATGGAGACGGCGAATATCAACCTGACAAACGTGAATATTGCAAAGTTTAAGATCAACATTCCGCTGATCAAGGATATTCCCATCATAGGAAGTATCTTAAGCGGGCATCCTCCGATCACTTATCTGGCTTTTATTGGGATCGCGGCATTCTCGGTGCTGATGTATAAGACGAGATTCGGTATCTATGTGCGGGTAGTCGGGGAAAACGAGGACTCTGCAAAGAGCCTTGGTATTAAGACGAACTTTTATAAATATGCGGCAGTTTTGATCGGTGCCTTCTGCTGTGCACTGGCGGGAGTGAACCTTTCGGTAGAGCGTCTCGGTCTTTACACCAACGATATGACGGCAGGGCGCGGATTTATCGCAATCGCGGCAATCTACTGCGGACAGGGCAGGCCGGTATTATCTTCCCTCTATGCGATCCTGTTTGGCGTGGCCAGGTCGCTGGCAGTCAACTTAAGTATCTATGCAGGGCCGGCAGCAGGATTGTTTGACATCATTCCATATATCATCATGGTCACTGTGCTTGCGGTGGTATCCATTGTCAAGTATAAGAACGTGAAGGTACGCGGATTCAAGAACGAACTGTAGAATGGAGGGGCATGTATGGGAAAGACAGCACTGCTGATCGTGGATATGGTGAAGGATTTTACAGATCCTAAAGGGCTGGTATTCTACCCCCAGAACCGGGAGATCCTTCCGAAGATCCGAAGGGTATTAGATAAATGCAGAGAAAAGGATGTACTGATCGTGTTTTTACAGCACTGCAACCGGAAAGGAAAGTTTGACCGGAAAGCCGCTGCTATGCGTCCGAACTGTATCGAGGGCAGCGGGGGTGAGGACATCGACCCGTTGCTTGAGGTGAGGGAATCAGATTACGTCATCAAGAAGAGACGTTACAGCGGATTCTTTGCGACAGATCTGGATCTGGTGCTCAGAGAACATGATGTGAAGAATGTGATAATCGTGGGAACGAAGACAAACTGCTGTATCAGGGCAACCGTGACGGATGCATTTTACCTGGACTATGAGGGGTATGTCATCAGCGACTGCGTGGCGACCAACTCGGAGACAGTCAACCGGGTGCATCTGGAGGACATCAATAAATATCTGGGGCATGTGATTGATACAAAGACATTATTTAACATGCTGGATGAAGGGACTTTATAAGCCCGGCAGGAAAGGAAACAAGTATGAAAGAATATGACGTGATTACCAGTGGATATGTCAGCATGGACCATATCATAAAGATCGCTTCGCCTGCGAAGATCGGTTTTACCTCTTTAGTCACCAATAAGAATAACAGCCAGATCCAGTATGGGGGCTGCTCCGTCAATATTGCCTATGCACTGAGCAGGCTTGGAAAAAAGTCACTGCCCGTTTTAAGGGTGGGCGGGGACTATGAGGCAAATGGTTTTAAGGAATTCCTGGAAGACGGAAACGTCCCGCTTGACGGTATCTCGGTGCTGGAGGATGAGATCACCTCGATCTGCTATCTTCTGCAGGATAATAACAATGATCACATCACCATCTTTTATCCCGGCGCCATGGATGGGAAATTTGCCGGTCAGATGGAGGATGCCTTGTTTGAGAAGACAAGGCTGGGGGTCATCACCGTGGCATCCAGAAAAGATAATGAGGTATTCTTCAGACAGTGTAAAAAGTACGGCGTTCCGGTCGTATTTGGGATGAAGGATGATTTCGATGCATTTCCGGAGGAGTTTTTGAAAGAACTTCTGACCGGGAGCCGGATTATTTTCACAAATGAGGTGGAGCGGGGGATCATCGAAGAGCTGTACGGATTTCAGGATATCACAGAGCTGTTTGACATCGGAGAAGTGGATATTATCGTGACAACGATGGGAAAAGACGGAAGTATCTGTTACGAACGTACGAAGGAAGGGATCAGGACCGGGAAGATCGGCATCTGTCCGGTGGAGCATGTGGCAGACGCGACCGGCTCAGGGGATTCTTACATGGCAGGGTTCTTGTATGGCTATCTGAATGGGGAGCCGGCGAAGGAGTGCTGTGTCATGGGAAGTGTGTTATCCTGGTTTGTCCTTCAGAAGGAAGGCTGCTGCACGAATCTGCCGACAGAGCAGACATTTTTAGAAAAATACCGGCAGGTAAAAGAAGGAGGTCAGTCATGAGTACATTATATTTAGGGGCTGATAAGTCAAATGTATCAAAATATGTATTATTTTCCGGAGATCCGTGGAGAGTGGAGGTACTAAAGCAGTACCTGGACAATCCGCAGAAGGTTGCATTTAAAAGGGAATTCAATACTTACACAGGAACATATAAAGGTGTGGAGATCACAGTGACTAGTACCGGGATCGGAGCGCCATCCGCGGCCATTGCTATGGAAGAGATGTATGAATGCGGAATGGAGGTGGCTGTGCGGATGGGAACGGTCATGGCCCTTGAGGATGATCTGCTTGGAAAGTTCATTATCCCGATCGCGGCGATGAGAAGAGAAGGAACAAGCGGATCTTACGTGGACATGGCCTACCCGGCGGTGGCGGATATCGACCTGGTCAACTGTATGAATCAGACCGTCACAGATATGGGAGCTGAGTACAGAAACGGTTTAAACTGCACAATGGATGGATTTTACAGCAAGATGCATGATTCCCGTTTCTCCTTAGAATGGGGAAGGGATATGACACAGACCTTTGAGGAATTAAAGAAATTAAAGGTGACAGGAATTGATATGGAATCCGCCTGCATGCTGACGGTGGGACGGCTCATGGGGGTGAAAACCTGCATTGTGACCATGACCACTGTTCTGGAGAATTTGAAAGAGACGCTGCAGGGGCAGGAGAGAGCAGATGCGGAAGATCTGCTGTGCCGGGTGGCGCTGGAGGGGATCTACCGGTTTGGGTGTTCATAGGGGTCAGACCCCTTTGCACTTCATATATCCTCAATTCTGACAATTGTGGAGAAAGGAGCATGTAAACCGTGTTTCTATGTTAGAAGTAGTGCTAATATTTAGAATTGTATACTGAATAGGGCTTGCAGCCAGAACATTATACAGAGCAGGAAAAGGTAAAATAGGGAAGGAAAGGTGACAGATAATGAGTAGCCAGGAAATATTGAAGGTTGGGGATACGACGGTGATCGGTATGGTGCACTGCCTGCCGCTGCCCGGAACCCCGGGGTTTGATGGTGATTTTAACAAGATCATCGAACATGCAGCTGCAGATGCTGTTACATTGGAAAAGGCCGGAGTGGATGCCGTGATCGTAGAAAATATGGGGGATACCCCCTTTACGGCGCTGCTGACGACTGCCCAGGTTGCGGCCTTGAGTGCGGCAGCATATGCGGTAAGACAAAGTGTCAGTATTCCGATGGGAATTGACGCGGCATTCAATGACTGTAAGGCATCCCTTTCCATTGCGGGGATGTCAGGGGCTGATTTTATCAGGGTTCCGGTGTTTGTGGACACGGTAGTTTTTTCAGACGGGGTCATTCGTCCGGTGGCAAGGGAATGTGTAGAGTTTCGAAAACAGCTTGGCCTTGAGCGCGTTAAAATTCTGGCGGATGTCCAGGTCAAACACGCCCACATGCTGCTTCCCTATATCACCATCGAGCAGTCCGCTAAAGAGGCAGCAGATAATGGTGCAGACGGGATCATTGTAACAGGAAGTGTGATCGGAGAGGAGACACCGCTCGAAATGATCCGGCGTGTGAAAAAAGTGGTGAATATCCCGGTTTTTGCGGGAAGCGGGGTGAAAGCTTCTAACATTAAGTCACAGATGGAAATTGCGGATGGCGCGATCATCGGCTCAAGTCTGAAAGAGGGCGGGATCTTGACAAACCCGATTTCCTATGACCTGGTAAAAGAAGTGATGGATGGACTGAAATAAAAGAAAAGAGGATGATAAGTTATGATGAGACCAATGAAATTAGCAGGGAGCCAGCTGCTTTTCGGGGAAGGCTGTCTGGAACATTTAAAGGCGCTGAATACGAAAAAAGCGTCCATCGTGATCGGCGGCAGCAGTATGGTAAAAAGTGGAATGCTGGATAAGGTAAAAGGGTATCTTTCAGAGATCCAGGCACAGACACAGGTGATCGAGGGCGTAGAACCAGACCCATCCTTTGCTACCGTGATGCGCGGGGCAAAAGAAATGCAGGAGTTCGGACCGGATCTGATCATCGCACTTGGCGGAGGTTCTGTTATGGACGCTGCAAAGACGATGTGGGTATACTATGAGCATCCCGAACTCGATACGCTGGAAGCACTTCTTCCGCCTAATGGGTTCCCGAAACTCAGAGAAAAAGCCGTGTTCTGCTGTATTCCGTCCACAGCCGGAACTGCAAGTGAGGTTTCTCGTTCTGTTGTGATCTCTGACACAGAGACCGGGATCAAGCACGGAATCGGGAACATGGAAATGATGCCGGATATCGCTATCTGTGACCCGGAGGTGACCCGTTCTATGCCGCCAAGGATCACCGCAGAAACAGGGATGGATGCCCTGACACATGCATTAGAGGCCCTGGCATCCACCCGTGCAAATTATATCGGCGATGTTCTCGCAACCCAGGCTGCACTCGATATTATGGAAAATCTGCCAAAAGCGTATCAAGACGGAAACGATATGCAGGTCAGAGAGACGATGCTCAATGCGTCCATGGCAGCAGGTCTTGCATTTACCAACGTTTCTTTAGGAATCGTGCACTCCATGGCACATACCCTGGGCAGCTATTTCCATGTTGCACACGGACTGGGAGACGCTATGCTCCTTCCTTACATCATCCGTTTTAACAGCCGTGATGAACGCGCAGCAGGAATCTACAGGACGTTTGAACAGAAAGCAGGAGGAGAAGATCTGGCGGCAATGGTAGAAGCATTGAATCAGAAATTGAACATCCCTCATGCGTTCAAAGAGATCATTGCAGACGAGGAAAAATATATGTCCATCCTGGAAGAAATGGCTGAAATGGCAAAAGCAGACGGATGTACCAAAACAAACCCGGTCATTCCAACCATAGAAGAATTCAAAGAATTATTTATCAAGGCATATAAAGGAGAATAAACATGGAAGTGATTTTATACCTATCGAACGGCTATCCTACATTGGAGAGCAGTTATCAGACAGCGATTGAATATGCAGAGGCGGGATGCCGCATGATGGAGATTGATTTCCCATCCCGGAATCCATATCTGGAGGGCGAATACATTGCAGACAGAATGGCGAAAGCGCTGGAGGTCTGTGATGATTATGAAAAATATATGGAAAGCATGGTGCGCCTCAAAGAGCGTCTCCCGGAAGTACATTTCCTTGTGCTGGCCTATGAAAATACGATCGAGGAGATCGGAACGGAGCGTTTTATCAAGTTCTGTAAGGAGCATGATTTCGAAGATGTTCTGATGGTTGGTTTAAAAGATGAGAAGATCAAGAATGAGATCATAGAAAGCGGCCTCAAGGTATCTTGTTATGTGCAGTTCCATATGCTGCCGGAAGAAATAGAATCTGCAAAGGCATCCAACGGATTTGTGTATATGCAGGCGAAACCGAATGGAAATATCAACCCGGATTATCCGACCTTAAAGGACTGCATCCGGCATTTGAGAGACTGTGGCATCGACAGGCCGATCTACTGTGGTGTGGGAGTACACGCACCGGAAGATGTGAAGATGGTAAAAGAAGCAGGCGGTGATGCAGCCTTTGTGGGAAGCACGATTTTAAAGCTGCATGAAGATGTGCCGGCGATGAAGGAAATGATCAGAAGATATAAGGCGCAGTGCTAGATGTGTTATTAAGTTACGAACACAAGGAGTTAAAGATCCAGTGAAAAGAAGGATGTCTTTTCACTGGATCTTTTTGAATGAGTTGAAAAAAAATTACAATAACTAATGGTAGAAAAGAAAAAAAGAGACATGGTAAAAAGTGGAAATTCTTTACAGATAGAACAATCTGAATGTAGTTAATACCAGAAAATCAAGGGGATTCAGCTCCTTTTTGACAAGAAAGATGAAAATATTTTACAAAATAAAAATAAAAGATTGAAAATATTTTTCATATATGATATGATTCAATCAAGTTAAGGAAAAGGAGTGAATAACTATGAAAGCAGTTGTATTAAATGCACCAAATGATTTTGCCCCCGCAGAGCTGCCTAAGCCGGAGATCGGTGATAATGATATGCTTTTACAGATGAAGAAAGCGGCTATCTGCGGAACTGATATGAGAATACTGACAGGAGCAAAAACGAAAGGTGTGCGTTATCCATCTGTGATCGGACATGAGATGTGCGGGGTGATTGCAGAAGTGGGGAAAAACATCACGGGATTTGAAGTCGGAGATAAAGTATCTATAGCGAATGTGATTCCGTGCGGTTCCTGCCCTGCCTGTTTGGAGGGCAGAGAAAATGCCTGTATGAACCGAAAGGCTATCGGGTATGAATTCAACGGTGGTTTTGAAGAATATATCCTGATTCCGGAAATCGCGATTAAAAGTGGCAATGTAATGAAACTTCCCAAACAGGTATCCTTTACCGCGGGCGCTTTGATTGAACCGCTTTCCTGCTGTATCCGAGGGTTGAAAAATGCGGGTACAGGTTTTAATGATTCTGTTCTGATCGTGGGTGCAGGTCCGATTGGTCTGATGCATATGCAGTTATCAAAGATCGCTGGGGCCAAGCAGGTCATAGTTAGTGAACCCAATGAAATGAGAAGACAGATTGCGTTGGAATTAGGTGCGGATAGAGTTGTGGATCCGACAGAGGAAGACCTGGAAAAAATCGTAAAAGAGGCGACTCAGGGCATGGGCGCAGATGTTATCATCATGGCAATAGGGGTTCCCTCATTAGTAAACTCTACGTTAAAGCTATGCAGGAAAGGCGGGACAGTAAATCTTTTCGCGGGATTTGCAGGTACAGGAGAATGCAGCATAGAAGTAAATACAATCCACTATAATGAAATTAATGTAAACGGCAGTACTGCTTACAAAAGAGAGGACTATTTGGAAGCAGCGGATATGGTGGTCAGCGGCAAGATAAACTTAGATAAGATCGCAACACATACCTATAAATTAGACGAATTTCAGGAAGCGTATGAAATGTGCAAAAGTGGAAAGGGACTCAAAATCTTAATAGAGCCTTAAAAGGCGGTTTACTGATACATATACAGAAGTTTAACCTGCAGCTGCGCAGGGTTTTAAACGAAATATTTTATAACAAAGGAGAAGATAATTATGGCAATGTTAGGAAAAGAAGTAAGAATGAGCAGACTGGTTAATCCAAAGAGCAATAAAATGATGGCAATTACAGTAGATCATGCAATTTCCAGAGGAATTGCACCGATGACAGGACTGCATCGGATCCAGGATACGATCGATAAGATTATTGCAGGGAAACCGGATGCAATGACGATGACAAAAGGGATTGCGGAGCATTGTATGTGGAAACACGCTGGAGATGTTTCTATGCTCATGAAGGTTTCTAATTATTCACCTGTTGCCCCGACAAAGGATACTATTTTTGGAACTGTAGATGAGGCTGTCCGTATGGGCGCTGATGCGGTGTCTATGGGAGCTATGACGTTAGGTGATTTTCAGGGCGAGCAGTTCGAAGAGATCGGTAAATTTTCAGAAGAATGTATGAGAAAAGGTATGCCTCTGATCGGACATGTATACCCTAAAGGGGAGAGTGTTCCGGTGGATAAGAGGACATCCTGGGAAAATATTGCTTATTGTGTGAGAAGTGCATGTGAATTAGGGATGGATATTGTAAAGACAACATACACCGGTGATCCGGACAGCATGGCTAAAGTTGTTGCGTGTGTTCCGTCTACGTTTAGAATTGTTATCCAGGGCGGCGACTCCTGTAAGACACTGGACGATTATCTTTTGATGACAAGGGAAGCCATGGATTGTGGAGTCGGTGGTGTCACAATGGGAAGATTTGTATGGGACTATAAAGATGTAACTGCTCTTGTAATCGTACTTCGCTATATGATCCATGAGGGGTACAGTGTAAAAGAGGCGAAAGAACTTCTCGCACAGCTGGAGAACGACAAGAATTACGAGAAATTTTAATAAATAAGACAGGTGTTTGGAATGGGGAATCAGTATTTATTAGGTGTAGATGTAGGAACCACGAGTATCAAAGTGGCAGTAATCGATGAAAATGCCAGACTGCTTGGAATGAGCAGCAGCTCATATAGAATGATAACGCCGAATCAGGACTATGCCCAGATCGACACAGAAGATATGTGGAGAGCATTACTGAAATGTGTGCAGCTATTGAAAGACGGGAAACAGATAGATTTGTCGAAGACTGCAGGGATCAGTATTTCCAGTCTCTGCCCGGGGCTTGCGGCTCTGGGGGAAAATGGGGAAGTACTGGTCGATCCGATTATTTATTCTGATAGGCGCAGTACAAAAGAAGCCGGGCTGATCAAAGAAGCGGTGGGAGAAGAACGACTTTTTGAGATTACGGCGAATACTGCAATGGCGGGGGCTACGTCCGGGACCTCTATGCTCTGGATTAAACGAAACCACCCAGAGCTTTACGATAAGACCAAATACTTTGGACATGTCAATACGCTGCTGGCGCAGAGGATGTCAGGAGTGTTTGCAATGGATTATTCGAATGCTTCGTATACGAACTTATTTGAAACAACAGGAGGATTTGGCTGGTCCGAATTTTTGTGTCAGAGAGTGGGGATCGACATTCAAAAGCTGCCGCCGCTGCATCCATCTACAGACGTGGTGGGAGGGCTGATTCATCAGGATCTTATTCGTCTTGGGATTCCCTGCCAGACACCGGTGATCATAGGAGGAGGCGACACTGCCTGTGCAGCTTATGCGGCAGGAATCACCCGGGACGGAGATGTATGTGAGTCTGCCGGTACGACGGATGTCCTGACAGTCTGTGTAGATCAGCCCAGATTTGACAGAGGGTTTATCAATCGGTGCCATGTGGTCGAAGGCACCTGGATATATCAGGGGGCCTTATCTCATACCGGCTCGTCTTATCAATGGTTCCGGGATAACTTCTGTCCGGATCTGATCAAACAGGCCGGGGGGAATGCCGGGAGGGCATTTGAATTGATGAATGAGGAAGCAGCTCTGGCGGAACCGGGCTGCGGAGGTCTTGTTTTTCTTCCGTATATGCTGGGGGAAAGAAGTCCGATATGGGACCCTTATGCCAGAGGCGTATTTTTTGGACTTTCTCTTAAGACTACACGCAGGGAGATGAACCGGGCGGTCATGGAAAGCTGTGGATATGGGCTTCGGCAGCTGAGCGAAATCGCGGAGCGTGTCACAGGCCGCGAAATCACGAGATTTGTCTCAATAGGCGGAGGAGCCAAAAGTGTGGTCTGGGCGCAGATGAAAGCAGATATTACCGGAAAGGATATTGAGATACTTGACATGAATGATATGGCACCGATTGGTGCGGCTCTGCTGGCAGGAGTAGGAGCAGGAATTTTCAGCCATGTTTATGAGGCGGCAGAAAAGGTGGAAAAGAGGGTATACAGGATAGTAAAAAGCAATCATATGTATGAAGATATCTACAGTAAAAGATATAAAGTATATACAGAACTGTATCCCAAGATCAAAGAGCTGTATAAAATAGGGAGTGACCTGCAATGAGGGCTGTTCCAAGGAAGTGCCATGGCATAGGAAAGGAAGGCGTAAAATTGAAGATTGTAATTTTGGATGGGTATACAGAAAATCCCGGAGATTTAAGCTGGGAAGAGTTTGAAAAAATGGGTGAACTGACTGTGTATGACAGGACTTCTCTTACTGACTGGCGGGAAGTTGCAGACCGGATCGGGGACGCTCAGGCTGTATTAACGAACAAGACCCCTCTTGTGAAAGAGGTGATCGACAGGTGCCCTGACCTGAAGTATATCGGGGTACTGGCAACCGGGTATAATGTGGTGGATATCCAGGCTGCTAAAGAAAAAGGAATTGTGGTATCCAACATCCCTTCATATGGTACACAAGCAGTAGGACAGTTCGCGATTGCTATGTTATTGGAGATCTGCCACCATATCGGCCATCATGATCAGGCAGTTAGAGAAGGCCGCTGGGAGAGCAGTCCGGACTGGTGCTTCTGGGACTATCCGCTGATCGAACTTTCAGGAAAGACGATGGGTGTGATCGGATTTGGGAGAATTGGGCAGGAAACCGGCAGAATAGCGAAAGCATTGGGGATGCGCGTGATCGCAAACGATGAGTATCCGAATGATGCAGGACGTGAGATTGCTGAGTATGTATCCATAGAGGAATTGTTTTGCCAGGCAGATGTGATTTCTCTGCACTGCCCTCTGTTTCCTTCTACTGAGGGACTCATAAATAAAGAAAGTATAGCCAAAATGAAGGAGGGTGTTATCATCCTGAATACTTCCAGAGGGCCGTTGATTGTGGAAAAAGATTTGGCAGAAGCATTGAACAGTGGAAAAGTATACGCGGCTGGATTGGATGTGGTTTCTGTGGAACCGATCAGAGGAGATAATCCTTTACTGACAGCCAAAAACTGTATCATTACACCACATATTGCATGGGCGCCTAAAGAAAGCCGGCAGAGGCTGATGAATATTGCGGTGGAGAATCTGGAATTGTTTATGAAGGGGAAACCTGTAAATGTTGTAAACAGGGCATAGGCCTTGCAGGGCAGAAACGTTGTAAAGTGGCAATTCCTGTGTTATGATTAAAAATAAAAGTGCATGACTATACAAAAGATACAAGAGAGATACTCTGTATGTGTTGAGAAAACGGAGGGATTGCTTTGGAAGGAATCAGCTGTAAACAAAAAATCAGGGGTAAGATGAACCATCTTACCAACACGGAGGCGAAAATCGCCAAATATGTTCTGGATCATTATGACCAGGTTTTGAGCAGTAATATTACAGAATTAGCGGAACAGGCAGGAGTCAGCGATGCCTCTGTAGTACGTTTCTGCAAAAGTCTTGGATATAAGGGATATCAGGATTTTAAGATCAATGCAGCAAGGGACCTTCTGCCGAAAGAGAAGCATTTGAATCCTAGTCTGGAGCCCTCTGATGACATGGGGACGATCTGTAAGAAGATTTTTGGAACAGAGGTGGCAGTTTTGGACAGGACCCTGGCCGGGTTAGATATGGAGGCTGTTGAACGGGCGGCGCATATGATCAGGAATGCAGAAAAACTTGTGATCTTCGGCAGCGGAGGAAGTCTGCTCGTAGGAAAAGATGCGCAGCATAAGTTTTTAAAGATTGGCATTCAGGTATATGTTTATGAAGATATGGATATGCAGCTGATGGCTTCGTCGCTTATGAAAGAAGGCGAGGTGGCACTGTGTATTTCACATTCCGGTTATAATTCTAATGTGGTAAACTGTATGAAGAATGCGGCTGAATGCGGCGCCGGACGTATTGCGCTTGTAAGCCAGGGGAAGACGCCTGTTTCTAAGAATTCAGATGTGGTACTTTATACTGCTTCAGAAGAGACTATTTTTAAATCGGAATCAGTAAGTACAAGGATCGCGCAGCTTGCAATTATTGACAGCCTGGTTGCGATCGTGGCCTTTCAGGATTACGAGGATTCCTATCAGGCGATCCAGCAGACACGCCGGGCGACTTCACAGAATAAATATTAAGCGGTTTGAAGAAGAGGCTTAGCTTAAACAGAAGAATAGACTAGATTAAAAATGGCATTTGAGTGAAAATTATTTTCATTCAAATGCCATTTTGCGTTATGTTTTGTTTAAAATGCAAATGAAAGAAAATGATGATCGTAGATTGTGAAAAAATGAACCAGAGATAATCGATAAAAATGTAAAATGTTTTCATTAAATGAGAGAAAGAACCCATAAAAGCGCAGTGCTTTTATGGGAAATTATGGAAAAATATTACTATGATTGAAAATTATTTACAAAAGTTGAAAAATATGTTGAAAAATATTTTCACATATGATATAGTTTCAATAACGAAGGAAAACATAAGAAGGTAAAAGGCGGGTGAAAAAGATGGGATTCATAGAGACAGTGACTGGGCAAGTCGATGAGGGCGAGATAGGGCACTGCCAGCCTCATGAACATGTGTATATTACGCAGACACCGGCACTGCTTACCAATCCTGAGCTTCGGCTGAATAATCTGGCAGCGTCGATCAAAGAACTGCAGATGTACAGGAAGGCGGGCGGGAATACTCTGGTAGATGCCAATCCGTTAGCAACAGGCCGGGATGCACTTGCCCTAAAAAGCGCATCAGAGGTATCGGGTGTTCAGATTATTGCGTGTACAGGTTACCATATCCCGATATTTTATGCAGAAGACCACTGGATATGGAATACGCCGGAGGAGCGTTTGGAGGCGCTTTTTGTGAGTGAACTGACAGAGGGGATGTTTCTGGGGGGCTGTTATGGGTGGCCTTCTTACCAGACAGATATCAGGGCAGGACTTGTAAAAGCCATGCTGACATCCGAGGGGGTCAGCGGCAGGATCAAGGTGCTTTTGAGAGCGGCAGGGCGTGCGGCAGCGAGGACAGGTGCTTCACTCATGCTCCATACAGAGTATGGGAAGGGAGCACTTGAGGCAGTACAGCTTTTGAAAGAGCAGGGGATGGAGGAGAAAAAGATACTGGTCTGTCATGTGGACAGGCAGGTCGAGGATCTTTCCATACATGAAGAAATCGCGGCGTCAGGTGTATTTATGGAATATGATACGATCACTCTTTTCGAGTTCCATGACAACGATTCAGAGATCAGGATGTTGAGGCATATGATAGACAAAGGTTTTTTGAACCAGATTCTGATCTCCACAGACCCAACGGCGGACAGGCTGAAGAATTATGAAGGGGAATGCGGGATGGATTACATATTAAAAACATTTGTTCCTGAATTAAGAAAACAAGGTTTCACGGATCAGGAAATCTTACAGATAACAAAAGAAAATCCTAAGAGAGCCCTCGTCTGTGGCTAAATGCAGCATTCGAGGCAAAAAAGGGCGCTTAGGAACACGCAGAGGCATTTGTGTGTAAGGTACGGGTTAACTTAGTTTAACTAATTTAAAAGAATATGGAGGAAGAAGTATGAAGAGGAAAGTTGCATTGCTGTTATGTCTGGCACTGACAGGGACGATGGTGTTGGCTGGATGTGGAAGTTCAAAAGGGGATTCTAAAGGGGGAGATAAGGCTTCCTCCAAAGAGGCAGGAAAAACGAAGTGGGCCTCAACAGATGAGACGTTCAACCCTTTGGAGGATAAGGATGCCATAAGTTTCGAGGAGTTGAGAGAGGAATTGGGACCGATCTCCAAATCAGACAAAGAATTCAGTTTTGCCGGTAACGTAAAGGCCTTTGAAAATGTTGTGTGGCAGGAAATTGCCAATGGCTATGAAGGCTTCGCAGATGATGCAAAGGCGGCAGGGAGAAAGCTGTCGGTAGATACAACATCTCCTATGGGGGAAGGCGATGAAGAAGGACAGCTGTCCATTTTAAAGGACCAGGTAAGACAGGGAGTGAATGCAGTTCTCTTATCTCCGATTTCTGATGCGAACTGCCTGCCGGGAATCGAGGCGGCCCATGATGCAGATATTCCTGTGTTTGCAGTAAACAATGAGTTTAATGGAGCAGATATGTTTGTTGGACCAAATTCTTTAGAGCAGGGTGAGATCGCAGCACAATGGGTCAATGACAAGATCGGCGGCAAGGGAGAGGTTGCTATTGTTATGGGTATGGCAAAGACAGGTGTGACAAGAAACAGAACAGAGGGATTCGAAAGCTGGTTTAAAGAAAATAACCCGGATATTGAAGTGGTTGCAAAACAAAACGCTGACTGGGATCGTTCAAAGGCCAAGGATGTAGCTGCAACCTTTTTGAAAACATACCCTGATCTGAAAGCTGTTTTCTGTAACAATGACGTTATGGCATTAGGAGTTGTTGAAGCAGTGAAGGAAGCGGATCTGGAATTGAATAAGGACATCTATGTAATAGGATGTGACGGGCAGTCAGAAGCATATGACTCTATCCGTGCCGGGGAAATGGCTGCAACGATCGATTCTTTTCCATATTATGAAGGCTATATGGCGGCAGAGGTCTGCTACCGCTGGATGATTGGGCAGGATGTCCCGAAAGTAGTATTTACGCCGTGCAGGATGCTAGATTCCACAAATGTTGATAAGACAGCAGAGGAAAACTTAGGCTGGGAAGCACCTACATTTAAATAAAGAAAAGCTGCCAGCCGGTGCTGCCATGCCGGCTGGTCTGCTTTCAGGCAATATCAGCAGAGATGGGGCCGAAAAGAAAGGAGCAGTGCTTTGTGAGTGAGACGATGATTCGGTTTGATAATATACAGAAAAAATTTCCCGGTGTGTATGCCCTGAAAGGTGTGTCATTTTCGATCAAGAAAGGAGAGGTACATGCACTTCTGGGAGAGAATGGGGCAGGAAAATCTACATTACTGAACATTCTGCATGGTGTTTTTACGGCCACAGAAGGGGATGTCTATATAGAAGGGGAAAAGGTTAATTTTGGGACCCCGGTAGAGGCATTGAAATATGGGATCGCAAAAGTGCATCAGGAAATACATATGGTAGAATGCCTGACAGTCGGACAGAATATTGCCCTCGGATTTGAGATCCAAAGAAAAGGAAGGCTGGACTATCAGGATATCTATAAAAGAACAGATGAGATACTAAAGCAGCTTGGCTGCAGATTCAAAAGCAGGGACAGCATCCAGGGCTTAAGTGTCGGAGAACTTCAGATGATCGCGATTGCCAAATCACTCTATCACAATGCGAAAATCATATCCTTTGATGAGCCGACGGCTTCGTTGTCAAATGCGGAAACAGAAAGATTATTTGAAATCATAGACGAATTAAAGAAAAAAGGAATAACAATTCTGTATATCAGCCATAAGTTAGATGAAATATTTCGTATAGCAGACCGTGCCACTATTTTGCGGGATGGAAGCTATATCACGACTGCGGATGTTGCTGATATGACAAAAGAGGAATTGATAAAAAATATGGTAGGACGGGATGTGTCCAGTTATGCAGTGAGGTTAAAACCGTCCTGTGTGCAGGAAGAGATCGTGTTGGATGTACGCAGACTCTGCGGAAATGGTTTCCGGGATATTAGTTTTGTACTGCATAAAGGTGAAATCCTGGGAGTCTCAGGCTTGGTCGGGGCAAAACGGACAGAAGTCATGAGGGCGATCTTCGGGATAGATAAAAAGACGAGCGGTGAAATTTTTGTACATGGTAAAGAGGTGGATATAAAGTCACCGCAGGAAGCACTTAAAAATGGAATTGGTCTGATATCAGAGAATAGAAAGAGCGAAGGATTTGTGCCGGTAATGAATAATGCAATGAATATGGGGCTGGCGGCACTGCCGTCTTTCTATAAAGGAATCGGTTTAAATAAACAGTTGATCTATAAAAGCTTTGAGACCTTTGGGAAAAAGGTTCAGCTTAATATTATGGACCCGGAGCATCTGACACAGAATCTGTCAGGAGGCAACCAGCAGAAAGTGATTTTGGCCAAATGGTTAGCGACCAATGTGGATATCCTTATTTTTGATGAACCGACAAAGGGTGTGGATGTCGGTGCAAAAGCGGAAATCTATGCCTTGATGGAAGAATTTGCTGCAGAGGGAAAATCTATAATTATGATCTCCTCGGAGCTTCCCGAGGTCATAGGAATGAGTGACAGAATTATTGTATTAAAGGAAGGACGTATGTCAGCCCTGGTAAACCGAGAGGAATTCAGCGAAACAAATTTACTGGGACATGCGATAGGTGAGTAGGGATATGGGAAAACTAAAGAAAAGCATAAAATCATATTCGAGGGAATTGTCTACATTATTGGCGCTTTTGTTTATCATAGTCATATTTTCAATCATAGCTCCAAGATATCTTGAGATCAGCAACCTGATGGACATAGTGGAACAGGGAACGGTAAATGGATTCCTCGCCATTGGGGTGACCTGTGCGATTATCACCGGAGGGATCGATCTTTCAGTTGGTTCTGCTATGGCTGTGAGCATTGTGACATGCGGCAGGCTCGCGGTAGCCGGTGTTCCGCCATTTGTGGTGGTGCTGACCGGCCTGGGGCTGGGGGCTTTCATCGGAGTGATCAATGGAGTGCTGGTAACAAAGATGAAGCTGCAGCCATTCATTGCGACAATGGGCACCAATAGTGTATTAAGAGGAATCGCATATTTGATTACAGGGGGGTGGCCTGTTTTGAATATCCCAAAGGAGTACCGTGAGATTTTCCAGTATTCCATTGTGCCGAATCTCAGAATGTCTATGATAGTATTAGTTTTGATGTCGATTGTGTATTCCTTTGTGCTGAAAAAGCGGAAGACAGGCGTATATATTTATGCGATCGGCTCAAATGAAGAAGCCACAAAGCTTTCGGGTGTGAATACGGATCGGTTTAAGATCATGGCATATATGCTCTGCAGTATGGGGGCAGCCATGGCAGGTATGGTGACTCTCGCCCGTCTGGGAACAGGAGAGCCTACAGGAGGAGAAGGCTATGAACTCAACGCAATTGCAGCAGCAGCGATCGGTGGTACCAGTCTGGCAGGAGGAAAAGGAAGTATCCTGGGAACGGTTCTCGGAGCATTGATCTTATCGGCGCTTAAGATCGGCCTCGTTGTTGTGGGTATGGATACGTTCTATCAATATATAGCAACAGGTTTGATCATCATAGTAGCCGTATATCTTGAGGTGGTACAACAGAAGGTTTCAGGTATTTTTTCTAAAAAGAAGAAAATGGCTTAAGTGCTTCAGATTTAGAGCTTATATATGGGAATAGAGAAGGAAGCAGGAATAAAAAAGTGCTCTGCCGGACCGGCTGTTTTACAATACCTCCGATCCGGCAGAGCATTTTTTACCCCTCCAATTCATCCTCTTTCATCCGATACCCCACACCAACCTCCGTAAAGATATACTTCGGCTGTGCCGGGTCAGACTCCAGCTTCCGTCTGATGTTAGCCATATTGACTCTCAGGATCTTATTGTCATCATCCGCATACGGCCCCCATACATTTGAAAGAATGGAAGCATAAGTCATCACCTTGCCGGAATTCTGGGCAAGATAAGCTACGATCTTATACTCGATGGGCGTCAGGTGGATCTTCTCCCCCTCAATTGTAAGAAGGCGTTTGGAAAAATCCAGCACCAGTTCGCCGCACTGGTAAGGCCGGATATAAAGGGTGCTGTCTGTATTCAGCCGGTTGCTGTGGCGCAGAGATGCCCTGATCCTTGCCAGCAGTTCGGAAGTGCCAAAAGGTTTCGTAAGGTAATCATCGGCACCCAGGTCTAGGGCGGCCACCTTTTCCTTCTCCGCGGAGCGTGCGGATATGACGATGATCGGTGTGCTGCTCCATGTCCGGACCTCACGAATGACCGTGTTCCCGTCCATGTCCGGCAGACCCAGATCAAGCAGGATGATATCCGGGCATTGGGAATGGATCAGGTTCAGACCTTCTCTGCCATTGTCTGCATAGAGAACTTTATAATCATGTTTTTTCAAAATCTTCCCCACAAAAGTCTGTATATTCTTTTCGTCCTCAATTATCAAAATGGTAAACTTAGGTGTCATGTTCGCTCTCCTTTTCCATTGGAAGTGTAAATGCAAATTCGGCTCCGTCTTTATGATTGGCGGCGCAGATCGTACCGTCATGTGCTGTGATGATGGTCTTACAGATGGACAGTCCTATTCCGATGCCGCGGTATCCGTCTGTGTGGTCAATGCTGTATTTCCCTTCGAAAATATAGGGGATCTGAGCTTCGTCTAATCCGATCCCATGATCTCTGAGGCGGAAGGCAACCTGGCCGCCCTGGCTTTCGATCAGCAGGTCTAGGGGAGCCTGGCTTTGGGAATGGAGGAACGCATTCTCCATCAGATTGATCAGAACCTGTTCGATCAGTGTGGCATCCATGGGGATCATCAAAAAATCCTGGGGCATCTGCACATGGACAGACAGACCGGGATGCCGCTTCTGTACCCTGGTAATGGCCTCACCGACCACCTCCTCAACCACCTCCAGAGATTTGATGACCCTGCCGGACTCGTTCTGGATGCGTGTTACAGTCAGAAGGTTTTCAACCATATTTAAAAGCCAGTGTGCATCCTCGTTAATATTTGCGATCAATTCCAGCTGTTCCTTTAGTGTCAGATTTTCGTGGTCCTCCAGATAGGAAGCTGAGGAACCGATGATGCTTGTCAGGGGTGTGCGCAGATCATGTGAGACAGCCCGCAGAAGATTGGCACGAATCCGCTCCTTTTCCGCTTCCGCCAGCTTTCTCTCCCGTTCCTCCAGTACTGCCTTTTGCTTTTTGGTTCTTGTTGTTGTAGCACTTGTGATCAAGCTGATCGCCAGCATCCCGATAAAGGTGACAGGATATCCGGCAATGGAAAAGTCCATTTTGTAGAACGGATATGTAAAAAATATATTGACTGCCGCCACACAGAACAGGGATGCCAGAATACCGTACAGGTACCCGGTCGTATTCAGGGCGATCAGGATCAGTGCAAGAATATAGATCAGTGCAATATTGGCTGAATTTTTGTGTCCCAGATGAAAGAAGAAAAAGGATAGTATGGTCGCACTCAGCAGGCCCAAAAGTGTTATCCCGAGATTTTTAAATATGTGTCTGTTCAATTTATTATCACCCCAGTCTTTTCTATAACAAGAATCGTATAAAAACAGCATAACATAAAACCAGAAAAAATCTACATCTATTTCAGTCTGACGCGGCGGGGAAGGGTTTCGGACCGCTGTGCTTTAGGAACAGACCAGCCCGAGCGTAAAAAGCAGGTTCTACGAAAACTGATCCTGCGAAATCAGATCGGGGCTGTAAAAATCAGCCTATGTTTTTGTCAAAAATGGTGATCCAAATGCAGCAGGCAGATATGGTATAATGGATCTATGATATTTACAGGCTGGAGTGTGGGGGGAGAATATGTATCGTATAGCTGTCTGCGATGATGAGAGAATCACCTGCAGAGAAATAGAGGAACATTTGACGCAGTTTATGAAAAGCACAGATGTAGAGCTGATCATAGAAAGTTTTTATTCAGGGAAGGATTTTGTGGAAAGGCTGAAGGAGGAAACGTTTGATATCGTATTTTTGGATATCGAGCTGCCTGATCAAAGCGGTGTGGAGATAGGAAGACATATCAGGAGTGTCTGCCAGGACCAGAAGATGCAGATCGTGTACATTTCATCGAAGACCCATTACGCTTTGGCGCTTTTTAAGATGCGTCCGCTGGATTTTTTGGTGAAGCCTGTTGAATATGAGAACGTGGAAAGAGTGATGAAGATTTTTCTGGAGCTGTTCGGAAATGGCAGTGAAGTCTTTGAGTATCAATCGGGACAGAGCTTTTACCGCATACCGTATGACGAGATCCTCTATTTTACGAGTGAAGGGCGGCAGATCAGGGTGAAGACAGTAGGGGAAGAGGGATTTCCCGTGTTTTATGGAAAGATGAATCAGGTCTTAACACAGCTCAATGGAGGTTTTATCATGATCCATAAATCATTTATTATCAATCTGCATTATATCAAACAATATACCTATGAATCCGTTACTATGATAAACGGGGATGAACTGAGCATCAGCAGACCTCACAGAAAAGAGGTGCGGAGCAGGATGATGCAGTTATGGAGGAAATTACGATAGATATGCTCAATAGATTCATGATTATTTTAATCGTGCTTTTAATCGTCTGCATGATCTTATCTGTATCGGCGCTGTTTCTGTATATACGTTGGAACCAAAAGAGCCGCAGAGAGAAAAATATGGAGAAACAGATCGAAGCATATGACAATCAGCTGCGGATCATGGAAGATGCACAGAGACAGATGAAGGTGTTCCGGCACGATATCAGGCATCACCTGATCGTGCTTAAAGGTCTTGCCAAGGACGGCGGGGACTTTCCGGTGCTTAGTTACATTGAAGAGATCGAGGGCTATCTGGAGGAGACAAAGGAATATGTTTTCACTGGCAGAAAAGAATTAGACAGTATTTTGAACTATGTCATCAAGCAGGCAAAGGATGCCGGGATTGAAATTAAATGGAAGATAGAGGTTCCGACGGAGGTTTCTGTTAAAGCCTTTGATCTGACTGCGATCCTGGGTAATCTTCTGGAAAATGCAGTTCAGGGAGCAAAAAAGACAAAGGGGAGATGGATCCATATTTTTGTGAGGGCGGATGAGAGTATTTTGTATATCCGGATCGAAAACAGCTGTGAAGCTTCACTTGGCAGGAAAAACGGAAGATTTATGACAACCAAGAAGGATCAGGAAAAACATGGCTTAGGGTTATATAGTGTACAGAGTATGGTAGATAAGAATAATGGGACCTTGAAGCTGGACAGCAGCGGAGGCAGGTTCGCAGCGGAGGTCCTATTATACTTGTAAACAGATGATCTGAGGATGGGGAGAGAAAAATGCTATTTAAAATAATCGTTAAAAATTTTAGATTTAATCTGAAAAACTATGTCCTGTTTTTTATCAGTGAGATGATGGCGATCATCATGCTTTTTACATTCCTGGCATTAAAGTACTCACTTTCAGCTGGGGTCGAGGATGGTATGACCCGCTATATCGTGAATATCCAGTTTATGATAGCTGCAGCTATCATTATTATCATCAGTGCGTTTGTAATGATTTTTTCTATGAAATATTATATGAAGATACGGATCCGGGATTATGGAATGTTTCTCACACTGGGAATGAAAAGAAGCATGATCTTTTTGATGCTTCTGACGGAATCGGGCGCCGGGGTTTTTATGTCCATTGCGGGAGGGCTGGTTTTGGGCAACGGCGTACTGTTTGGGTGCCAGAAGCTTCTTCGTTGGATCGACCCGGCCTATCAGATTCATATGAAGGTCCCGCTTTCGGTATATGGGGATACGATTCTTTTCAGCTTTGTGATCATGCTGGCGGCTCTTTTTTCGATTATGATCCTCATAGGTGAAAAAAACGTATCTGATCTGGCAGAGGACAAGCAGAAGAAGGAACTACGTCCAAAAGGAAAATGGCTTCTCTTTGTATTAGCCGGCATCGCGCTATGTGTCCTGGGAATCTATATATATAAGGAGGATGTGGGTGAAGGTGCGTACCGTGCGATTATGGTCTGGGCTTTAGCCGTGTTCTTTCTGCTTTATTTTGGAGTGGGGATTGTGCTGGAACTGTTAAAGAGGAACCAGAGGTTCTATTTTCGGAATCTTTTACATCTGAGTCAGCTTTACCATCAATACAGCTCTAACTATCTGATCATGTATGGGCTTGCACTGATTCATTTTATAGCCATAGGTTATCTGGCGGGACAGATTGCAGAGACGCTTCCCCTCAACCCGGATCCGTCAGGATATCCCTATGATATCGTCTGGTCTGCGGCAGATAAGGATGAAGATTATATCCGGGCTTATGAGAAGAAATATAATGCCGCGGTCAAACAATATCCGATGTTTTCTGTTGTGGGAAGGAATATGGTACAGCATACCGGGATCTCTGAGAGCACTTATCAGGAGATCACCGGGGAGCGGGCTGGATTAAAGGGAGACCAGATCCTGTATGTGGATCAATATATGAAATACTTAGACCGGAAATCAAAGGAAGAAATCCTGGATAAGACGGATATCATCCATATAGGAAGATACCGAAAGGGGCTTGTGGAGGTTTCCGGGGCAGGGGCTGTCTATGGCAGAGGGGAATTCCAGAAGACGAATATAAGGGAAATGGTAGTGCGTCCGGCAGTTGGAAGGTATAGCATAGATGGGTGGCATATCAATGTTTTGGTGTTTTCAGACTCCTATTTTGAGGAACAGTGGAGGAAGATCAGAGAGAAGACAGATGAGCAGAATCTGCTTGTACTGATAAATCTTCCGAAAGCTGCTCAGAAAGAAGGGACCGGAGAACTAAAGGAGTATGAGGAAAAGGAAGGGATTAAAAATGATGCACAGGACATTGAGATCCCCAATCTCTTTGTTACAGACAGCTTTCTGGAAGGGCTGAAAATGCAGAATACATTTAATTTCACAAGCCGTATCATCATACTCTTTGCGCTTGTGTTCAGCTGCCTGTTCCTGATTGGACTGAAAGGATTCTCGGCAATGGAATTCTACAGGCGCCAGGATGAGTTTTTTTATTGTATGGGGATGAAACGCAGCAGGAGAAGAAAGACGGTCAAAAAGGAGATTTACAATGGGATCAGGATCCCCTTGTTCTTCGGAGGGGGCATGGGTCTTGTCTATACGGGATGCTATGCATGGATCTTTGAACCGGCGAAATACGGAGACTATACCTTCTGGAAGGCCTGGATCATGGTATCCGGGGGATATATCGCAGTAGTAGCAGCAGGAGCCTTTATGATGTCGCAGTATCTTGTGAGGAAAATGGAGGAGGTAACAAGGCATGAACGCTATTGAGGTGAAAGATCTGGTCCGCAACTATCGAAAGTCCTTCCTGAAAAAATCAGAAGAGGATGTAAAGGTGTTAAAAAATCTGAATTTTGCGGTGAAGGAGCATGATTTCGTGGGGATCATGGGAAAGTCGGGATGCGGGAAGACAACACTTTTAAAGGTGCTCGGTCTGATTGATAAGCCTACTTCGGGGAAGGTCTTTTTCAAGGGGCGGGATACGGAGGAACTGTTTGGTGATGAATTGGCAGAGATCAGACAGAAGGAGCTTGGATTTATTTTCCAGGACTTTTATCTGATGGACAGTCTGTCTGTAGAGGAAAATATCATGCTTCCCATGATCCTGGGGAAGGAAAAGCCTGAGAAAATGAAGAAGGCCGCCAAGGCTTATGCTGCCAAGTTCGGGATCGAACATTTGATGAAAAAGAATCCCTATGAGCTTTCGGGGGGAGAAAAGCAGAGAACTGCAATCTGCCGTGCACTGGTAAACGATCCGGACCTGATCCTGGCGGATGAGCCTACGGGAAATCTGGACTCCAAGTCGGGCGGCATTGTCATGAATGCCCTGGAAACGATCAACCGGGATTTTCAGAAAACAATTGTCATGGTAACTCATGATCCCCAGCTTGCCAGCCACTGCAAAAAGATTATTTTTCTAAATGATGGGGTCATATTGGACACCATTTGTGCGGGAGAAAGCAGGGAGAGATTTTATAAAGAGATCATCGGCCGTATGGCAGATCTTTAGGCGGAAAAAAGTTGTAAGAATTTCGCAAGATTCCTTTCTAGAATATTGACATACCGCACAAATAGCTTTACAATTACTATGGTATGTTTATTAAAGTTGCATATAAGAATATGCAAGAAAAAGGAGGAGTTAACAATGGATACAGGAAAGTTAAACAGAATACTGGAGGCTATGAAGGAAAAAGATATGCCGCAGATGATTATTGCGGATCCTCTTACAATTTTCTGGCTTACAGGGAAGATGATCGTTCCAGGCGAGAGACTGTTAGCATTATATCTGAATGTAAACGGTAACCACAAGATGATGATCAATGAACTGTTCCCGCAGGAAAAAGACCTTGGGGTAGAAATCGTATGGTATAACGACGTACAGGACGGCGTAGAGATCCTGTCACAGTTCGTTGAAAAAGATAAACCGATCGGAATCGACAAGATCTGGCCGGCAAGATTCCTGCTCAGATTACAGGAGTTAGGCGCAGGAAGCAAGTTCATGAACGGATCTATGATCGTTGACTACATCAGAATGATCAAAGATGAGAAAGAACAGGAATTAATGCGTGAATCCTCAAGATTGAACGACATCGTTATGGAAAAGCTGATCCCATGGGTAGGCAAAGGCCTGACAGAGAGACAGCTGAATGAAAAAGTACGTGAGATCTACAAAGAGGTTGGATGCGAAGATGTTTCCTTCGACCCGATCACAGCATATGCAAAAGGTGCAGCAGATCCTCACCATGTAACAGATGATTCCAAGGGTAAACGCGGAGACTGTGTAATCCTTGACATCGGTGGATTCAAGAATGCTTATGCATCAGACATGACAAGAACTGTATTCCTCGGAGAAGTTTCTGACAGAGCGAAAGAGATCTATGATATCGTAGTAGAAGCTAACATGAGAGGAATCGCAGCAGCGAAGCCAGGCAACAGAATGTGCGATGTTGATGCTGCATGCCGTGATTACATAACAGAGAAAGGCTTTGGCCCATACTTCACACACAGAACCGGACACTCAATCGGTCTGGAAGATCACGAGTTCGGCGATGTTTCTTCTGTAAATGAAGACATCATCAAGCCAGGACAGTGCTTCTCCGTTGAGCCAGGTATCTACCTTCCTGATGAAGGAATCGGTGTTCGTATCGAAGACCTTGTGATCATCACAGAAGACGGATGCGAAGTTCTGAACAGCTTTACAAAAGATCTGATCATTGTTCCGATCGAGGAATAATCGAAAAGAGGGACAGCACGAGTAAAGGACATGCTGAGACCGGGATTGCGTGAAATGACGCTTTGCATTATGAAATATGCATCAGCGTTCTGAAAGGGCAGATCCGGGATCACTTGAGAATTTGTTGAAAGTGCTGTAAAGGTATACCCAAAGGGCATCCTGCAACGTATGTCCTGGCGGGTGGGTTCGTGGTAAACTGCGGATCAAGGTTTGTATAGCGACAAGGCGGTCGCCTGTAGAAATTGTTTCAAACTATAATTTTTGCAGGTTTGACCGCTTTTTCTTGCAAAATCTTGAATAAGACAGTATCATAATAGTAAGCAAAGGGCTTGGTCTGTTGACTGAGCTCTTTTCAGAGGCTGATGGCAGGAAAGGAGGGGCGTTTCATAAGAGATGCCAAAAGCCAAAGGATAGGTATTATAAATCAGGAGGATAAAAATGGAAAAGTTATTGTATGTGGTTCCGGTGGTAGGAATCCTGACACTGCTCTTTGCCGTATATCTGGCGGTGAAGGTTGGCAGACAGGATGCCGGAAACGACAAGATGAAAGAGATTGCCGGAGCGATCAGTGAAGGAGCACGAGCTTTCCTGACTGCGGAATATAAGATCCTGGTAATCTTTGTGGCCGTACTGTTTCTTTTGATCGGTGTCGGTATTGGAAGCTGGGTAACAGCTGTATGCTTTGTGGTGGGGGCATTATTCTCTACACTGGCAGGATATTTTGGAATGAATGTGGCAACTAAGGCAAATGTCAGGACAGCGAATGCTGCAAAGGAAAGTGGTATGAACAAAGCACTGTCCATCGCATTTTCCGGCGGTGCAGTAATGGGAATGTGTGTGGCAGGTCTGGGTGCTCTCGGAGTAAGTGTTGTCTACATTCTGACAGGTAATGTGGATGTTTTATCAGGCTTCAGCCTGGGGGCTTCCTCCATTGCATTGTTTGCCCGTGTGGGCGGCGGTATTTATACGAAGGCAGCCGATGTGGGCGCAGACCTGGTAGGTAAGGTTGAGGCAGGAATCCCTGAGGATGACCCGCGTAATCCGGCGGTTATCGCTGATAACGTGGGAGACAATGTGGGAGATGTGGCCGGTATGGGAGCCGATCTGTTTGAGTCCTATGTTGGCTCGCTTGTATCGGCACTTACCCTCGGTGTTGTTTATTTTAAGGCATCCGGTGCGATCTTCCCGCTTGCGATCGCTGCATGCGGTCTTCTGGCTTCTATTATCGCAACCTTCTTTGTCAGGGGTGACGAAAAATCAAGCCCGCACAAAGCATTGAAGATGGGAAGCTATGTATCGGCTGTTCTGGTGGTGATCGCTTCTTTGATCCTGAGCAAGGTTTTGTTCGGGGATTTCAACGGAGCTATAGCGGTGATCGCCGGACTGGTGGTCGGCGTTCTGATCGGGATCATCACAGAGGTATATACCTCCGCGGATTACAAGTTTGTAAAACGCATCGGTGAGCAGTCTGAGACTGGCGCTGCAACTACGATCATCAGTGGTATTGCAGTCGGTATGCAGTCCACGGCAGTGCCTCTGCTTTTGATCTGTGTCGGTATTTTTGTGGCTTTTCAGGTATGCGGCCTTTACGGGATCGCACTGGCAGCTGTAGGAATGCTTTCCACGACAGGGATCACTGTTGCGGTTGACGCATACGGACCGATCGCAGACAATGCAGGCGGTATCGCAGAGATGTCTGGCCTGGATGATTCTGTACGTGAGATCACAGATAAGCTTGACTCTGTGGGAAATACGACCGCTGCTATGGGAAAGGGATTCGCGATCGGATCTGCAGCCCTGACAGCCCTGGCGTTATTCGTGTCTTATGCGAATGCAGTGAAGCTGGATAACATCGATATCCTGGATTACCGTGTCGTTATCGGTATGTTTATCGGTGGTATGCTGACGTTCTTGTTCTCAGCATTTACGATGGAATCTGTATCAAAAGCCGCTTATAAGATGATCGAGGAAGTAAGACGCCAGTTCCGTGAGAAACCAGGCATCATGAAAGGAACAGAAAGACCGGACTACAAGTCCTGTGTGGCGATCTCAACAACCGCAGCGTTAAGAGAGATGCTCCTTCCGGGTGCAATGGCAGTAGCAGCACCGCTGCTTGTTGGTGTTATTCTTGGCCCGCAGTCATTGGGCGGCATGCTTGCCGGAGCACTGGTCACAGGTGTTCTGATGGCGATCTTTATGTCAAATGCCGGTGGTGCATGGGATAATGCAAAGAAATACATAGAAGAGGGCAGCCACGGTGGAAAAGGCAGCGAAGCTCATAAGGCAGCTGTTGTCGGCGATACGGTAGGAGATCCGTTCAAGGATACCTCAGGACCATCTATCAACATCCTGATCAAGCTTATGACTATTGTATCATTGGTTTTTGCACCATTATTCCTTTCTATCGGCGGACTGCTGTAGAAAAAAATACGGTATCCTATGGGGAGTGTAGTACTCCCTGCAGGATACCGTTTTATATTCATGACAATAGAAAGTTCGCGCAAGCGTGTTTCTATCGTTTGAGAGATCTAAATTTCTTCGCCATTTTGATACTTCGAAAGGACATGCTGTATTCTTTCGCTTGGATTCAGCAGTGTGCTGATGGATCCGTCATGATTCAGTGTATCGATCAGAAGAGCGATATACTTGCTCATATCACAGTTGATATAGTAAGGCTTGGAGAGCAGCTCCGGTGTCTGATAGATCAGGTTGGTCGTCAGGATTCCGGTGATAAGGCCGTCCTCATAAGCCTTGTCAAATTTCTCCATTCCATTTGTGAATAAACCGAAGGTAGCAGCAGCGAAAATGCGGTTCGCTTTTCTACGCTTTAATTCGGTTGCAACCTCGATGATGCTGTCTCCTGAGGAGATCATATCATCGATGATGATCACGTCCTTGCCCTCTACGGAACTGCCGAGGAACTCATGTGCCACGATCGGGTTGCGTCCGTTGACGATCTTAGTATAATCACGGCGTTTATAGAACATACCCATATCCAGGCCCAGGACATTGGCAAGATAGATCGCACGGTTCGTGCCGCCCTCATCCGGGCTGATGATCATCATGTGCTCACTGTCGATCTTAAGATCCTTCTCTTTGCGGAGCAGTCCCTTGATGAACTGATAGGAAGACGGAACTGTCTCAAATCCGTTCAGCGGGATCGCATTCTGGACTCTTGGGTCATGTGCATCAAAGGTAAGGATATTGTCAACACCCATGCGTACCAGCTCCTGAAGTGCCAGAGCACAGTCTAAGGATTCCCTTCCGTTGCGTTTGTGCTGGCGGCTCTCATATAAGAAAGGCATGATAACATTGATACGGCGGCCTTTTCCTCCGATAGCGGCAATGACACGCTTTAAGTTCTGGAAGTGGTCATCCGGTGACATATGATTGATGTTGCCGGTAAGAGAATAGGTGATGCTGTAGTTACATACATCGACCATAAGATAAAGATCTTTTCCACGTACAGATTCATTAATGATACCCTTGGCTTCCCCTGAGCCAAAACGAGGTACTTTGGTATTAATGATATAGGTATCCTTTTCGTATCCTGAAAATGCAATATCATCCTTGTGCTCGATAGCGCTTTCACTGCGCCACTTTACCAGATAATCATTGACCTTGCTGCCGAGTTCTTCACATCCTGCAACAGGAATCAGTCCTAATGCGCCTACTGGAATGTTTTCTAAAGTTCTTTCTGTACGGTGTAACATGAGTTGACCTCCCTGATTTTAAATTCTTTTTAATTTTTTCTTGATTCTGATATCGTCCCCGATCAGCTTCAACATCATATAGTTACTCGTAATTCTGGAAAAAGAACGTTCTGTATACAGATCTGCCAGGGTATCGAGCGAAAGATTGGTTGAAATGATCGTGGATTTACGGCTCAAGAGCCTCTCGTTGATACAGGTAAAAAACTGTGATGCTACAAATGTGTTTGTAAACTCTGTCCCCAGATCATCAATGATCAACAGATCACAGTCAAAAATATACTCATACATATTTTGCGCATCAATGTCCTTTTTGTCAAATGTATTTTTCGCCAGGATAGAAAAAAACTTTGATGCGGAAAAATAGAGGACAGAAAATTCTTTGTCCATCAGCTCTTTGGCTATACAGTTTGATAAAAATGTCTTACCAATACCTACATCTCCGTAAAGAAACAGATTATTGAATTCGCTTCCAAAGCTATCGGCAAAATGGCGGCATACTTTTAGGGCATCCTGCATAACCTGTCTGGAAGAACGCCCTGTTTTTGGATCTATATAGTTGTCGGAGTAATAATCTAAAGAAAATGTAGCAAAATTTTCCTGACTGAGAATCTGGTTTAAGTTAGACTGCTCATAAAGGATGCCGATCACTGCCTTTTTAAAGCAGTGGCACTTTTTGTTGTTAATGTAGCCGGTATCTTTACAATCCCTGCAGTCATAGACTGGTTCCAGATAATCATCAGGAAAGCCGCCTGACTTGAGAAGCTCCTTCTTACTGTTCCTTAGGATAGAAAGCTCCTCCTTTAAGGAATCGACAGCCTTCTCATCTCCATTCAGCAGCTTCCGGCCATACTGGACGGAGAGAATGGAGATGGAATCGTCTAAGGACTTGAACTCAGGGAGTTTACGGTAGACCTCTTCGTAATGTCTGGTCAGGATGTCATGGTTCTTTAACTGACGCTGTTCATAATCACGCATGATAGCCTGATATTGTGATGGTTTTAATCCCACAATGGTACTCCTTTTAATTACTGTTTAATAGTTGCTCCTCCAAAGAATCCATGTCATAAGCTCGTCTCTCGAAATTGTTCAGATTCTTGGAAACTGGTTTCTGTCTGCCGGAGGTTGTCCTTGCGGCCTTCTCTTTCTGATAAGCTGCATCTAAGACAGCGATATCTTTCAGATGGCGGACGCCATTCTCCTGCCATTTGCGCAGAATGGTATCGGTATACTCAAAGCTGGGCTGATGGGTCGCAATGATGGTACGGCTGCATGCCTCCTGGATGATATCCAGGCTAAAGCCCATCTCTTCTGTCCACTTTTTGATATAGATCAGTTCTGTTGCAGCAGGGCCTCTGTTCTTGATGCCGAATGCATTCAGGACAGTGTAGCAGTTCTTGTTATAGTTAGCGGACTGCTGGCGCGCCTGCTCTATCGTTGTAACTCCGCTGTCAGACCAGGAGAGTGCTACCTTCTGGATATAATGGATACTCTTATGACCATTCTCAACGCAGGATTCGATGAGATATTCGATCAGGTCTGCGGACATGCCCAGCGTCTCATAAAAGTATGTAATTGCATCCACATCTGTCTTGGATAAGGTCTTTCCAAGGTACTGCTCTGCGATGAAAAGCAGGGACTTGATCTCTTTCTGAGCCTTAAAGGAAGTCAGAGGGATGGCTTTTGCCTTCGGAGCAGCCTCCTGTTCGAGGATAGGCTTGACCTCTTCAAAAACAGGCGCTTCCGGCATAGCTGTAACTTGTCTTAAAATTGTGGTTCCCGGAACTGTCGTTACTTCTCTGATCAGGGAAGCCTCAGGAGCGGATGTTACCTCTCTGATGACAGGCGCCTCTGCAAAAGAAGCGGTCTCCCGGATGACAGGGGACTCAGAAACAGAGGTGACCTCCTTGAAGGCAGGCCTCTCCGGAATCGCTGTTACCTTTGGAGCGGTCATCTTCCTGTGTGAGATAGATGGAGTCCGTTCCAATTCGATCCCGATGATCTTCCCGTCCTGATCCTTTTCCAGACTTAAAAGCCCTTCAGATTCCCAATATCTAAAGGCTCTTAAGACGTCATTCTCCGTATTATTCAGGCAGTCGGCGATCGTGGAGATCGTGAGATTAGAACACGGATCATCCAGGTGCCTCAGCAGGAATAAGTAAACCTTAATAAACTCCCCATTCGCGTTGATCATATAGTTATCAATAAAATCATTCGTGATTAAGGTTACGTTCGTCTGGAATTTATTTTTTAATGTTAATGTCTTCATGTTATTTCCCCTACCCTTTGGTTTTCGTACTTGACTCTCTCAATGCGTAAACGTATTATAGCACCATATCTTTGGCGGAAAAAGCACTTCTTTGTGGGAAAAACAGGGTTTTTTGTAGATAACTATGTGGGGAGAATGTGGATAAGTTTTAGCGTAAAAGGTCCTCTCCAATGTTTACAACGTCTCCGGCACCCATAGTTATCAACAAGTCGCCTGAAACGCATTTTTCTTTTAAGAAATTTTCGATCTCTTCAAAACTGGAAAAATAATATGCATCTGTGCCCAGCTTCTTTAGCTCCCCGGCCAGATCCCTGGAGGATATTCCCAGTGTATCTGTCTCACGGGCAGCGTAGATATCAGCAAGCACGACATGGTCTGCGTGGGACAAAGATTCGGCAAATTCGCGGAAAAATGCCTTGGTCCTTGTGTAAGTGTGGGGCTGGAATACGCACCACAGCTTATGATGCGGGTAATGGTGGGCTGCCTTTAAGGTCGCTGTGATCTCGGTCGGATGATGTGCATAATCGTCCACGATCGTAACGCCGTTTAAAGAACCCTTATACTCGAAACGGCGGTCAGTGCCTGCAAAGGAGAGCAGCCCCTTTTTGATCGTTTCCATATTCAGGCCGAGCAGCTCAGCAACAGCGATGGATGCCAGCGCATTAGATACGTTGTGGTCACCTGTGACAGAGAGTGTGATGTGTTCGGCATCTCTGCCCTTCCTTACCAGGTCAAAGGAGACTCTTCCCTTGTCGTCATAGCTGACATTTCGTGCGCTGTAATCCGCATCCTGAGCACTTCCGTAGGTGATGATATTGCAGTGCAGGCCCTCACAGATCTCCTGATAATTCTGGATATCTGAGTTGATGATCAGGGTTCCGTCCTTTGGCAGAAGTGATGCAAACTGGTGGAAGGAATGGCGGATATCTTCCAGATCTTTAAAGAAATCCAGGTGGTCTTCTTCTATATTAAGAATAATACTGATCTTAGGGTAAAAATCCAGAAAACTGTTGGTATATTCACAGGCTTCTGTGATAAATGTATCAGAATTGCCGACACGGATGTTGCCGCCGATGGCCTTTAAGATTCCTCCGACAGAGATCGTCGGGTCCATATCACCCTCAAGGAGGACATGGGAGATCATAGAGGTAGTCGTGGTCTTCCCGTGTGTGCCGGAAACTGCAATCGCATTTTTATAGTTCTTCATCAGCTGTCCCAAAAGCTCTGCACGTGTCAGCATCGGAATCTTTTGGGCAACGGCCTCAATAAGCTCCGCATTATCCCGGCTGATGGCAGCAGTATAGACGACACAATCGATCCCTTCGATGATATTATCAGCCTTCTGTCCGTAAAAAATCTGTGCACCCCTGCGCTCCAGCTGTTCGGTCAGTGGTGATCTTCTGGAATCAGAGCCAGATACTGTAAATCCTTCTTTCATCAAAATCTCTGCCAAACCGCTCATGCTGATGCCGCCAATGCCTATAAAATGGATATGGATCGGCTTCTGGAAATCAATTTTATACATAAAAATATCCCTTTCTCAAATAAAAATTCTTTAAAATAGTCATAAACAATTACTACTTTTTATATTATACTATATATGGGGAAAATTTAAAGATGTTCTTTTTGTGCAACATTAACAAAAAGGCAAAACGTTCCGCTAAAAATTTGTAAAAATTGTGCGCGGGAGAGAAAAGTGTGCTATAATGAGTGCAACTAACTAGAAATGAGGTGACGACATGATTAAGAAGGAAATGATTGCCATGCTTTTAGCAGGAGGACAGGGCAGTCGACTGGGGGTCCTTACCGCAAAGGTGGCCAAGCCGGCAGTAGCTTTCGGCGGTAAGTATCGTATTATTGATTTTCCATTAAGTAACTGTATTAATTCAGGTGTTGATACTGTAGGTGTCTTAACACAGTATCAGCCTTTAAGGTTGAATACTCATATAGGAATTGGTATTCCGTGGGATTTGGACCGTAATGTCGGAGGGGTGACTATTCTTCCGCCGTACGAGAAGAGTACAAGCAGTGAATGGTATACCGGTACTGCAAATGCGATCTATCAGAACCTGGATTATATGGAGAACTATAATCCGGATTATGTCCTGATTCTTTCAGGGGACCATATTTATAAGATGGATTACGAGGTGATGCTTGATTTCCATAAGGCGAACAAGGCAGATGTGACGATCGCAGCCATGCCGGTTCCGATGGAAGAAGCCAGCCGTTTTGGTATTGTCGTTACTGATGATGAGAGCCGGATCAAGGAATTCGAAGAAAAGCCGGAGAAGCCGAGCAGCAACCTGGCTTCTATGGGAATCTACATATTCAGCTGGCCGGTGCTTAGGGATGCTCTGATCAGGCTTTCAGAACAGCCGAACTGTGACTTTGGTAAACATATCATCCCATATTGCCATGAGAATGGTAAGAGAATGTTTGCATATGAGTACAATGGCTACTGGAAGGATGTCGGAACATTGAGTTCCTATTGGGAAGCAAACATGGAATTGATCGATATCATTCCTGAATTTAACTTATATGAAGAGTTTTGGAAGATCTATACCAACAGCGCGAACCTTCCGCCACAGTATATTTCGGAGCAGTCTGTAGTTGACAGATGTATTATCAGCAACGGTTCGGAGATCTACGGTGAAGTCCGCAACTCTGTGCTTGGAGGCGGCGTGACGATCGGTAAAGGAAGCGTGATCAGAGATTCGATCCTGATGAGAGATGTGACGATCGGAGATAACTGTGTGATAGAGAAAGCCATCATTGCAGAAGGTACAGTGATCGGAGATAATGTTGTGATCGGCATCGGAAGCGAAGTTCCGAATAAGGATAAGCCGAATATTTACAGCGGCGGCCTTGCAACGATCGGTGAGAATTCAAAGATACCGTCTGGGGTACAGATCGGTAAGAATACCGCCATTAGTGGTGTTACATCCATAGAAGATTACAGCGATGGAGTACTTGCAAGCGGTGAGACATTAATAAAGGCAGGTGATCGAGTATGAGAGCAGTAGGTATTATCTTAGCAGGCGGGAACAACAGGAAGATGCAGGAGCTGACTTCCAGACGTGCGGTTGCGGCCATGCCGGTAGCAGGCAGCTACAGGGCGATCGATTTTGCATTGAGCAACATGGCTAACTCCCATATCCAGAAGGTGGCTGTCCTGACACAGTATAATGCGAGATCCTTAAATGAACACTTGAATTCATCCAAGTGGTGGGATTTCGGAAGAAAGCAGGGAGGACTTTACGTTTTCACTCCTACGATCACTGCAGAGAATGGTTACTGGTACCGCGGTACTGCTGATGCGATCTATCAGAACCTGGATTTCCTTAAGAGATGTCATGAACCGTATGTGATCATTACATCAGGGGATGCGGTGTACAAGCTTGATTATAACAAGGTACTTGAATACCATATTGCGAAGAAAGCAGATATTACTGTTGTGTGTAAGGAACTGGGACCGAATGAGGATGCAACCCGCTTCGGCACCGTGCGTATGAATGAATCCGCAAGGATCGAAGAGTTTGAGGAGAAACCTATGGTGGCTCACTCCCAGACGATCTCTACTGGTATTTATGTTATCAGGAGAAGGCAACTGATCGACCTCATCGAGCATTGTGCAGAGGAGGAAAGACATGATTTTGTAACCGATATTCTGATTCGGTATAAGAATCTGAAGAAGATTTACGGTTATAAGATAAACAGCTACTGGAGTAACATCTCAACAGTGGACGCATATTACCGAACGAATATGGATTTCCTGAAACCGGAAGTACGAAACTACTTCTTTAAAGAGCTTCCGGCGGTCAACTCTAAGGTGAGTGATCTTCCGCCGGCGAAGTACAATCCTGGGGCAGTTGTAAAGAACAGCCTTGTAGGAAGCGGAAGTATCATTAACGGAACAGTTGAGAATTCCGTGATCTTCAAGAAGGTATTTGTCGGCAATAACTGCGTGATCAAGAATTCCATTATCCTGAACGACGTTTATCTTGGGGATAACACGTACATTGAAAATTGTGTTGTAGAAAGTCGCGATACGATAAGGGCAAACACGAGACATGTTGGTGAGAATGGTGTGAAAGTGGTAGTTGAGAAAAACGAGCGGTATGCATTATAAAGGTTGTGCTTATTGTGCTTAGGGCTCAATCAAGTAAAAGATTTAATGCAGGCGGAGAAAGGAGACTTGAACATTATGCAAATCACAGATGTGCGTGTGCGCAAGGTAGCAAAGGAAGGTAAGTTGAAGGCGGTAGTTTCTATTACGATTGATGATGAATTTGTAGTTCATGACATCAAGGTAATCGAAGGAGAAAAGGGGTTATTTATTGCAATGCCGAGCAAGAAAGCTCTTGACGGTGAATACCGCGACATCGCGCACCCGATCAACTCTGGCACAAGAGAGCGGATTCAGAAGATCATCCTGGAGAAGTATACTGAGGCCGTGGAAGAAGAGCCGGAAGTAGTGCTTGGGGAAATGTAATTGGAGTAGCAGATAAAGGCTGCTGCAGACTTATCAGGTCTGCAGCAGTTTTTTTAGATTGAGGAGAGCCTGTCAAGTCGGAATTCCATCTGACGGTCCGTGCGGGGATGCCGGAAAGTAAGACGACAGGCATAAAGCTGCAGTGTGTCATAGCTTTCGTTTGAGGCATCAGGTGACGCGGCACCATATTTCCGGTCTCCGGCGATGGGACACTTAAGGTGGTGTGCCATCTGGACACGGATCTGATGGTGGCGTCCGGTCTCAAGCGTGATCTCCGCCAGTGAAAAAGGCGGTTTGGATTCCAGGATTTTATAATGCAGGACCGCCTTTTTTGCACCGTTTGTATCAGGGGCACAGATACGTGATGTATTCGTCTTCCCGTCTTTGACAAGATAGTCACACAGGCTGCCCTGATCGGGGGAGGGCGTTCCGACAAGCAGGGCACGGTAATACTTTCCGAAACCATATTGCGTCAGCTGTTTGGTGAGCTTTGCGGCGGCCGAACGGTTTTTTGCAAATACCAGAAGTCCTTCAACCGGCTGATCCAGACGATGGATCACGGCAAGATACGGCTCGGCCTTTTTTTCGCCCTTTTTGTAGAGATGATTTTTTAAAATACTCACCATATCCGGGGTTCCGATACGGCTGTTCTGGGTTGCAATGCCCGAGGGCTTTACACAGACAATGATGTCCTGGTCTTCATGTAATATATCAGGGGTCATTTTATTTACTCCTTTGGCTTGATATCCTTGACTTTTCAGACGAATCTGACTACACTGATTATCGTACAAATGAAAAGTGAGGTCAAGTATGATAACATATTTATTATTGACTCAAACTTCCCACACCAATAAGGTGTGCTGAACCTTGAAAATCCAATATTTCAGCCAATAAAAAAGGCATAAATACAATCC
>NZ_JBZUUL010000031.1:0-30658 GCF_058819085.1 Faecalicatena sp. | reverse complement strand
AATCAAAGTAAAGCGCTTCGCTCGACTTGCATGTGTTAAGCACGCCGCCAGCGTTCATCCTGAGCCAGGATCAAACTCTCGTTAAAAGTGTTTGTTCCAGTTCAAGAATCGCTACTAGCTAATTCTATCCCTTTTACTGTTCTTACCACCGAGATTACTCTCAGTGATGGGTGCATCATAAATGATGCTGTTCTTAAAAATTTTCTCTATAAGAAATTTTCAAGGGTTTGTTGTCTATTGTTTAATTATCAAGGTTCTTTTTGTCGTTTCTGCTGTCGGTTTTTGTCGTCAGCAGCAACTTTTATAGATTATCATATCGTTTGCTGTTTGTCAAGAACTTTTTTCATTTTCTTTTCTGCTTCAAGTCCGGCTCTTTATCTCGTCGGCCGTTCTCTCTTGCGACAGCTTTAATATGTTACCACACTGCCTTAAGCTTGTCAACAACTTTTTATTATTTTTCATTATATAAAAGTCATATCAAAACTGTGTATTCAATGGACAGCTATGACAGAATAGCACAAACTCCTGTCATTTGTCAACAACAAATTTCACGACATGATAAATTGACATGATAAATGACACGATTAACAGTACGATAACTTAGTAAATTCCTTGATATTTCAAACTCTCTTCTCACAAAGAATATACTCAAAGCAGATAGTATCATCCCTCTTCGCCAATTCCTTGATAGGATAAAAAACGGATGAATATCCGCCTAATTCCCTGGCGTGATATCCATCCGTCTAACATTTGATCCTCTATGCATGTATTCTTTTTTCATACTTTTTCCAAAGCCACAGCCCGGAAAGCATGACAAGTAGTCCTCCGCCGATCATCTCTATCTCATATATAAGATTCATCTTGAAATCCCCCATGATCGGTGAACAGGTAAATATGATCCCAATGATACACAGGAATAAGACAACTCTTGCAATATTGATACAGACATTTTTATTATCATTAAAAACATAAACGGGATCTTTTATCATATCTTTCTGTTTGATCCGAATATAGGCAAGAATCAATATCACATATGGGAACAATGCCGTTAATGCTGTCATCGTTACCAGGATATTATAAATCGCATCTACCCCAGGGAATAAAGATGTGGCCACTAAAAGCAGTGACACGATCGCCGTCTGCAGATATACCGCTTTCTTTGGAATCCCTACTTCATTCATTTCCGTCAGTTTTTTGCCGAACATTCCCTCCGGAACACTTCCGAACAGCATCTTGATCGGAGAGGCAATATAGATTACTGTTGCACCTAATATCGATACCGAGATCCCTAACGCTACAAGCCGTACCAGCCATGAACCGATTCCGGCATTTTGCGCACCGATGCTGATAGCATCCAGGATTCCCGTTGAAGCTTTGATTTCACTCGTTGGCATGAGCGATGTGATCGCAATTGAACCGATCACATAGATTATCCCTACAAGCACCGCTGACAACAAAATCGCCTTTGGATAGTTCTTGCGTGGATTCTCAATTTCTGTCACAAAATTTGCTACGACCTCACCGCCCGTATAACCAAAGATGATCGCAGAGATCGCAACCAGCGTATTTCCATTCATCTTCGGCATAAGTGTCTGGAAGGTGTAGGATGAAGCAGGCTCCACACCTGCTGCCCCTACAGTCACAATTGCCAGAATGATCAGGATCGCCGCGGGGATCATGGATCCGAAAGCTCCCAGTCCTGTCAGAAACTTCACCTTCGCAAGCCCGTTTATGCTCAGGATCGATAAAGTCACAAAAACAACCACAGCGATAGCTACTGTCAAGTATTTATTCTCCAGGATTTCCGGCTTACCGATCATATAGGCAATATTTACAGTAAAAAATGTCATGAACGAAGCATACCAGAACAGCTTTGAGGTCCAGTTCAGCCAGGAGACCATGAATCCCCATTTTTCCCCAAAAGCAGCCTTTACCCACACATACATTCCACTGTCACTCGGATATGCGGATGACAGCTCCGCGCAGATCAGTGCCTGCGGTACGAAAAACAGTAATGCGAAAATAAACCACATCGGTATCGCTGCAACACCGAGCCCAAAAGAATCGGAGGTCGATTTTGCGATCCATCTGATTCCAAACAGGGCAGAAATATTCACTAAAATGAGAGCCTTTAACTTAATCTTCTTCATATATTAGTTTCCATTTCTTTCTATTTTGCTTTCCCACTTTCTGTCAAATATTAACTGGTCTCCTTCTTTTACCTTCATATCGCAGGTAATATAGAAATAATCATGGTCAGCAGTCTGCTCTGTGATAATATCTGCATCTGCAAGCCATCCCTCACGTCCCAGTTTCATTTTCTGAGTAATGACATATTTTGCAGACAACGGGTCTTTATTAGACAGAGTCAGCTCTCTCTTTAGGTTATGTTCGATAATGGTTCCTATATCATCAAAACGGTAGATTCCTTCTCCGAATACACCGCCTACTCCGTCTGTGATACAGGTCCATGAATCATTTACAATGTCATAAGTAACACTTCTGTCCACACGGCCCTCTGAGAGCACCGTACACGGCGTATATGCAGCACTGACAGGCTTCATGTTCGGGCCTTCACAGTCATTTCCGACAAATTTAGGAATCGCAAACTCAGCAGTGGACAGATCCAGGGATAATGTCACATCTTCCGGTTTTACCCAGAACATCGGCCAGTAGCTTGTCGCCAGCGCGAGTCTGAATCTGTGTCCGGCTTCAAAACGATGAGCACAGCAGTCCAGAGTTACTGTCACATCTACCTCTTCGCCTGGTACAAGCTTCTCGACCTTATCATGACCCTGCAGATGTGTCAGGTTCATCACACCATAGGAAACTCTTCTGACCGCTCCGTCCGGTGCCACGTCTTCCAATGCCGCATAGAGCATTGCATCCTCTTTATCAGAAGACAGCCGAACCTTAAAGACCGGCGCTCCTAACACTTCGACCGCCTCGCCGAGTTTTTCACTGTCAAATACCATCGCCATACCGTCTTCGATTCTCTGGTCGCTTGGAGTCTCTCCATGCACACCCGCTCCCATGAACTCTCCGCCTAAGATACCATGATTGAGCGGTGTCTTTAAGAGCTCGATCTCTTTCTTCTCATTCTGTACATCTGTCATCTTTCCTCTTGTAAGGAAATATGCCTGATCCTGTGTATCTTCAGTCGGCCAGGAATTGACACCTACCCAGCGCCCCTCGCTGACCGGCATCTGGGAATCCGGCACCATATAGTCTTCCATCCATGCCTGGATCATTGGGCAGTCCAGTGTATCATTATCGATACCCTTCAGCCATTTATCCCACCATTTCACTGCTTCCTCCAGGAAACTCATTGCCGGAAGCGGATCTCCATCGTGTGCGTATACATGTGCCCACGGACCGATGATGGCTTTTCTTGGCACATCCAGACCGTTCATCAGGGTGAATGGCGTATTCCTGTAGCAGTCTGCCCATCCGTCTATGGCAAATACAGGAACCTTGATGGCAGAATAGTTTTCACATACAGAGCCATGCTTCCAATATTCATCTCTTGTCTGGTGTTTCGTCCAGTTGCTGATCAAAAACGGCATATTTTCCAATCTGTCCATCCAGAGATCATGCCATTTATCTCCTGCGATCTCAGGATCTACAGGTCTGCTCTGGTAAGCAGCCATGATGGAGCCCCACCAGAAGTTATCGTTCAGAAGATTTCCACCTTTATAATGAATATCATGATTATATCTGTCATCCGTGAATCCCACACAGATGATCGCCTTCAAAGCCGGCGGCTGTAATGCAGCAACCTGGAGAGAATTGAATCCGCCCCATGATTTGCCCATCATTCCTACATTTCCGTCACACCACGGCTGTTTGCTGATCCAGTCGATCACCTCTAGTGCATCATCCTGCTCCTGCTGTAGATATTCATCGTGCATCAGTCCGTCTGATTCTCCAGTTCCTCTCATATCCACACGAATACATGCATATCCATGACCGGAAAAGAATCCGTGCATAGGTTCATCTCTTCCTCTTGTTCCGTCGCGCTTTCTATATGGGATGTATTCCAGTATTACCGGTGTTGGCGCTTTATTCTCTGTTTTTGGAAGCCAGAGTCTGTAGGACAGCTGTGTCCCGTCAGATAAAGTAAGCCACCTGTTTTCAAATACTTCTACTTCGTATGGTAAATCTGTAATGATCTTTTTTTCATGAATTTCAACACTCATTCTAAATTCCTCCTACGCTTCTTTTTTACTCTCAGCTGCAGCCTTCTTACTGTCAGCTAATGCCTTTTTGCCAAACTTGCGGTACCAGATCATACATGTTACGCAGCCGATCACTGCCATAACGATCATTCCGGTAAAGTAATAATAATATCCGGTAACACCCTCGAAAGCATCTAACGTCTTACCTGCCACATACGGACAGATCACTTCCGGAAGATATCCCACAGTTGCGATCACACCGATTGCGATACCAGAAACCTCGATCGGGATCCCACCCTCTGCCTGCATGGAAAAATAAACTCCATAATTGGAGTACATAGCGAGATACACCAGGATACACGCCAGGATCATTGCCCCGATCTGCATTCCAGAGCTCAGCTTTGGAACCAGGATCACTAAAAGCATACCAATGATCATGGATGCAAACCCTACGATCATCAGCCTTGACTTTCCAAATTTGTCAGCCAGGAATCCGCCTCCTGTCGACGCAACCGGCCTTACATATTGTGCAAGAACCGTCAATACCGCTGCAAGCACTGCCGTGGTGCCAAGAATATTGGTAGCATACGGCGTGATATAGAAATAGGACATATTAAAGGTATAGGTCGTAAATGTAATAATGATCATCATCCAAACTGCCGGCATCTTCAGTACACGGATGATATCTGACATCTTCATCTTCGTTGTCTCTGCTTTTTTAGTTCCCCCCGGATTTTTCAGCAGGAAAATAAATAAGATACCGCAGACGATCGGGCATACGGAATAAAAGATGATGATCCATTTGATTCCTGCCCCTGCCATCAGCTTTGCTTCGAAAAAGCCGAATATTGCAGTCGCTGCTGCCATATGTAATGCGTTGGCAACTCCTCTTCCGCCCTCAAACGTACCGTATGCACGGCTCTGCTCCTCATCACTTGCAAGTGTGCGGATCATCTTCAAAAGAGCGGGCCAGAAAGTCAGCAGTGAGGTTAATCCCCAAAGTGCATAGATAAAGACGAGTACCTTAAAGTCTGTAAAAAATAAATGCGCAAAGCCCCCGATGCCAGTTGCGATCAAAGAACCGATCATCAGCCATTTTGCGGAAAACTTATCCGCCAGAACTCCACCGATAAAATAGGAAACCAATCCCAAAAGTCCATATGCAGACCCCAAGGTTCCCATCTGCGTGTTTGTCAGATTGTAAATCTCCATATAGGCATCATAGTAATACTGCCTGAAATACGGCAGCCCGTAGATAATTGACCCGGCAAATGCGATCAATAACAGCTTGCCGAGATTTTTCTTATAACTAGGTTTTGTTTCTCCCATACAGCTTCTCCTTCTCTCAATATTATACGCGTATAATTTATACATGTATAATAACAAGAAGACTGCATTTTGTCAAGAATTTATCAAACTTTCTCTCCCGTAAATCAAAAAAAGACTGCGGATGGGCACTCTTAATGCTCATCCGCAATCTCTCCGTCAAACACAGTGAAATCGATCTTTTTTTCCAACATTTTTTTCCGTACAACTGTTACATTCTCATTGATCACCCCGCGGTCGATGCCCAGATACAGAAGTGCGCACTTCACAAGGTTGACATTAATATCAAAATAGTTCATATCGAGCTTCCCATCTATGTTCCCCACGATGAGTGCACGCTCCACACCCTTAATGATACTGATCGTTGTTGCCAGATCCAGGCTCTTGAGTTCCAGCTTAAACTCCTGCTCGATCAGTTCCAGAGATTTGAATGTATAACTTTCAACCGAATATTTTAAAACATCCTCTTTTACAAGCTCCACATAGAGCTTTAGAAGCCCCGGTTCTAAATTCATCTGATACTGCAGCAGCAGATAGGTCAGGAGCAGATGCTCGATGCTGTTTTGTACATCATACTCCTTATATGGGATCCGTTCATAAAATTTACTCATATAACGTGAATATATCTCGATCCCTATATTTTCCTTTTTATCAAAATAGTATGGAAGCAGTCCCAGATTCACATCCACTTCTTTGGCGATCATCCTCAATGTCGTCTTGGTATAACCATATTTCCAGAAAAGCTGCTGGGCACCGTCTAGTATCTTATCCCTTGTATTCATCGTGATTCCCTCTCCTCATTGAATTTTACTTTTTTATTTTAGCACATCAATTAAAGAAAATCACCATCGTTTACGGATGTGGTCCGCCCTGCCTTCATATTTCTTCTGCTTATTCTGCGTGCCGCCTTAATTGCGCTTTCCTGATATAGTCTGGGAAATGATATTCTTCATGATCTCCTCATTCAGCTGACCGCTCACATATCCGAAGACCTTTCCTTCCTTTGTGATCATAAACGTAGTCGGGAAGGATGTGATACCGTATTGCTGGAACAGGCCGCCGCCCTGATCCATCAGGACCGGATAGGTATAGCCATTATCCTTGAGGAACTGCTTTACCTCCTCTTCTGATTTTTCCTGTCCATAGTCAGGTCCTGCTACCCCGAGTATTACGACTTCCGGGTCCTCCTCCTGCTGATAGGATTCATACAGCTTCTGGATGTCCGGCATTTCCGCACGGCACGGCGGACACCAGGTTGCCCAGAAATTCAAAAAGATCGTCTTTCCTTTATAATCGGAAAGCTTGTGTACTTTGCCATTCTGATCCTTTAATTCAAAATCAATTGCATCTGCAAGCTCCGGCTCTTTCTCTTTGGCCGCGGCCTGGTCATCCTTAACCTTCGCATCTGATTCTGCCTTATTCTGTCCGGCAGCATCCTTATCCGACTGATCTTTTGTATCCTTCTCTGTTTTTTCGCTGGAACCTTTGTCCTTTGTCTCATTCTTCTGTTCTGTCTGCTGCGATGTCTGCACATCAGACAGATAACCTGTGATCGCATTCATTTTCCCGGTGAACATCATGACCCCCATCAGGATCATAAGGATACCGCCGACCTTCACCGTATATTTCACCACATTATTATGCTTCTTAAACAGATCCAGCAGAGTCGTGCTGAATACCCCAACCGCCAGGAACGGCAGCACGAATCCCAATGTATAGACTCCGATCAGCACAAATCCCCATACCTTGGTGCTCGCAGACGCTGACATCAGCAGTACACTGGAGAGTGCCGGCCCTACACAAGGTGTCCATGCAAAGCTGAACGTAAAGCCCATGATCAGTGCTGTCCACGGTGACATAGCCAGCGCATCCAAATGGAATGGCAGACGGTGTTCCTGACTAAGCACCTTAGACCTGCCGAATACTCCCAGCTGGTAAAGCCCGAAGACCACGATCAGAATTCCTCCGATCCTGGCAAACATCGTCTGGCTGCCTTTAAAAAAGTTGCCGAGCACAGATGCCCCGAAGCCCAGCAGGAAGAAGGTAAAGCTGACTCCTATGACGAAGAACAGCGTATTCACCATCACCTTTTTTCTGCTGAAATAGACCTTTCCATCCTCTCCTACCGTCCTTGTGCCGCCGGAAAGATACCCAATATATAAAGGTATCAGCGGAAGGACACAAGGGGAAAAGAAACTCAATAATCCCTGAACAAACACCGTTAGTACCGGTACGCTTACATCTAATGAAAATCCCATATTACATTCTCCCTATTCTTAGTTGTTTTCATTTGGTGTCATAATCCCGGCTCAAACGATACCGAAAATTATACCAATTGGTTTTTAATCAAAACCGCCTGCTTTCATCCTTATAGATTGAACAGATCGTTCAATGCCTCTCCCATAGTCGGATGGGTGAATATCATATTCTTGAATACAGTGTACTCAAGGCCTGCATCCATAGCCAGCTTCACCAGGTTGATCAATTCATGAGACTCCTCGCAAAAGAGATGTGCACCGAGGATCTTCCCGGTATCTGCATCGATCACAGCCTTTAGGATCCCTTCCGGCTGTTCTAAGACCTGTGCTTTTGGAATCGCTGCTGCCGGAAGTTTTGCAGTCTTTATATTATATCCTGCTGCCAGTGCCTCTTTTTCACTCATCCCTACTCTTGAGAATGGAGGATTTAGAAATACACTGTATGGTACAGCGCCTCTTTTGTCAAGAGTATAGCTGCCGTCTCCTAAAATTTTTGATGCTACGATCCTATAATCATCCAAAGAAATGTAAGTAAACTGCAGTCCTCCGACCACATCTCCCATTGCAAAAATGTGCGGTGCTGTGGTTGTTCTTGAATGATCTGTGATGATACCGCCTCTTTCATCCACCTGAACGCCTGCCGCCCCAAGATTGAGACCTTTTGTGTTAGGCCTGCGTCCTGTTGCAACCAAAACTGCCTCTGCCAGAAGGCTCTTCTCCCCTTCCTTTGTCAGAATGCGCACCTCTGCATACCCTGCTTCTTCTGTCACTTCCTGTACCTTAGCCTCCGTCAGAACCTGGACCCCTCTCTTTTCCAGATTTTCTCTGACTGCATCAGCGATCTCTGCGTCCTCTCTTGGCAGGAAAACAGCCCCATCCTGTATGATCGTTACCTTCGCGCCAAAATCTGCATAGATGGAGGCAAATTCAACCCCGATATATCCGCCCCCGATGATCACCAGCCTCTGAGGCAGCTCTTTAAGATCCAGAAGGGACTCACTCACATATACATAGGGATTCCCATCAATGCCTTTGATCGGAGGAATAAACGGAGAGGAACCTGTATTGATGAAAAATCGTTCGGCCTCGATCACGATGCGCCCTTCCTTCGTCTGAACCTCTACTTCGTGAGGAGAAAGAAAGCCTGCTGTTCCATCGATCACTGTCACATTTGGATTCATATCCAGCTTTTGATAATTCTTCCCTCTCAGCTTTTCCACAAGCTGTGCCTTTCTGGCTGCTGCAGAATGATAAGCAGTTTTTTCATCTGCGCATCCAAAGGCTGCGTTCCTGGCACTATGTACCAATGATTTCGTAGGAATGCAGCCCACATTGATGCAGGTTCCTCCATACATCTTATCTGACTTTTCAATCAGAGCAACCTTTCTTCCTGCATTTCCCAATGCTCCTGCGATGGTCTTTCCACCTTTTCCAAAACCTATGATCACATCATTATATTTCATTTCTTATATCCTCCTCATCATCTGTACTTATTTTCATTTCAGTTGTTACTGTAACAATACCAGATACAGTTAGGAATGTCAACTGCTTTTTCCAAAATTTATTAGAAAATACAGGTAGAAAACGACTGGAATATGAAATATAAAAGGCCACATACAGCGATCCGTCAAATGGGCTGTATATGACCTCTTTTATTAGTTATATGAAACGATTAAGTTTACTGTTTTGTATTATCTGTGTTCTTTTTCTCTATTTCCAGCTTTTTTTCGTAACGGCTGTGCAAGATCAGTGCTGCTGCCGTAAATAATACTGGTCCTAAAATGCTCCAGACCGTTGTGGCAATATCCCCGTCGATCGCCGGCTGGATAATGGTGAAAAAGTTCGCAAATCCGACCGTTGCCGTTACAAGCACGGTAAACACGATAGCAACCTTCTCATTCTTAAAAATGACAAATGGCTTTTTGATGTCCTTGTTCTTTTTAAAGCGAATAAATGCCGCTGCGATAAACATATACGGAAGTGTCATGGCAACATTAGTCATGGATACAAGGATATTGAAGAATTTACTTACTGTATCACCGCCCATGGAAACAAGAAGGATAAATGCAATGGCTATGACTGCCTGTACGCGGAGTGCATATTTAGGCATTCCATTTTCCAGCTTGCAGAATTTCTCTGAAAGAAGTCCTTTTGGGCTGCCTTCGATCAGCTGTTTTAACGGAGAGTAGATCAGTGTAAATACGGCGCCTACTAAAGTCAGCAGAATGGAGATCCCCATGATCCTTGCCGTCCAATTTCCGATCTGTACGCAGACATTGGTGCTTGCCCCGAAGGCTGCTCCAAGCTGATACCCCAGATTGTTCATGATAATATAAGAAGCATTTGCTTTATTAACCGTATCTGCTGAGAGAACGTCACTCCACCTTGTAAATATACCGACGCAGAAGATTCCCACAGAATAGCCGATCGCCACAATGACCGCTGCGATCGTGAGACCTTTTCCGAAGTTCTTTTCCGGATTCTCTGTCTCATCTACCAGGCCGCCGACTGCTTCTGTTCCACCATATGCAAACAGGGCATAAACAACAAAGGCCAGTACAGCAAGTGTTCCTCCATACTCTGGATTTGGAGACTGGACGAAAGAGGCAGCTGATGTGATAGGCTGGGCAAGCTGTCCTTTATTTCCGATCAGGACCAGGAGTGCACCTCCGATCAAAAGGACGTTCAGGAACATACAGGCGATTCCGCCGACCGATGCGACCTTTTGAATATTTTTCATTCCCTTGCTTGCAAAAAATGTTACGACAATGACAAAGCATACACCCAGAATCCCCAATGTCTTGGTGGATGAGAGCCCGAACAGACTCCATTTTGCTGTCGTATCTGTTCCAAATATCGCATTAGAGAGCGGAATCATGATTCCGGATGCGATATTAACCAGCCAGATCACATAAGAGGTATACCACATAAAGGTTGCAACAAAAGCATATTTTGTATTCACACAGATCTGCATCCAGGAAAAGATCCCGCCCTTTTCATCTTTAAATGCAGACCCATACTCTGCCACCATGAACGCAAACGGTACAAAGAAAACAACCGCTGATAAGATGTAGAATGGGATTGCCCCGTATCCCATCAGATAAAATGAACGGGGCATGTTATTAAACCCATATACAGATGTAAATATCATCAGGATCAGTGCGCCCATTGTTAATTTTTTAGATTTTGCCGACATTATTTTTTCCTCCCAATGTCATAAGTATTTTCTTATGCTTTCGCTAAAAATGCCCGGTATCCTTTGACAGCCTCATAGATGTCTGCTTTACTGCTGACTTCATATGGTGCATGCATACAAAGAAGGGCGATTCCGCTGTCAATGACTTCCATACCATAATTTGCCATAATATATGCGATCGTACCTCCGCCGCCTACATCAACCTTCCCCAATTCTTCAAATTGATAAGCGACGCCGGCCTCATCCAGTATCCTGCGTAATACTGCGATATATTCCGCATTTGCATCATTGGAACCGGATTTTCCTTTGCTTCCTGTGAATTTACAGAAGGAAAGACCTCTTCCAAAGAATCCTGAATTCCGTTTTTCATAACAGTCTGCATACAAGGGATCATATGCTGCACTGACATCTGATGAGAGCATTCTGGAATGTGCAAGAGCTTTTCTCACTTTTAGATCAGATTCCCCTTCTGTCAAAGCCATCAGCTCTGCAACTGTATTCTCAAAAAATCTGGACTGCATACCGGTAGCCCCCACGCTTCCGATCTCCTCTTTGTCCACCAGAAGACACACTCCCGTCCTTTTCAGGTCTCTTGCCTCCAGCATGGCAAACAGTGAGGTAAATGCACAGATCCGGTCGTCCTGTCCGTATGCCAGTATCATGCTGCGGTCGATCCCCAAGTCTCTTGCTTTCCCGGCAGGCACGATCTCCAGCTCAGCAGACTGAAAATCTTCTTCCTCGATATGGTACTGTGTTCTTAACATTTCGAGAACATTTTCCTTAACTGCCTCCTTCTCTTTCTCATCCATATCCTTCCTGTCCTTCAGCGGGATATTGCCGATCAGAAGGTCCAGATTCTCGCCTTCGATCACCTTTGCAGCGGTTTTCTCCATATGCTCTGCGGCAAGATGGATCAGGATATCGGTGATTACGAAAACCGGATCGTCCTCTTTTTCCCCAATGCTGACTGTAACAACTTCCCCGCTTTTCAATACCACTACGCCATGCAGCGCCAACGGACGGGCAACCCATTGATACTTCTTAATGCCGCCGTAATAATGGGTATCAAGGTAGGCAAATCCATCCGTTTCGTACAGCGGATTCTGCTTCACATCCAGACGCGGCGAGTCAATGTGTGCCCCGATGATGTTCATCCCCTTTGACAGCGATTCCACACCAATCTGAAACAACACTGCCATCTTCTCCATCCAGACAGCATATACCCGATCTCCTGGTTTAATCCGGCGATTCTCCTCTACGGCCTTCTTAAGATCAAAGTACCCGGCCTTTTGAGCCATGCGTACTGTCAGGGAGACGCATTCCCGCTCCGTCTTCCCCGCATTCAGACATTCCTTGTACCTCTCGCAGATACGATTCAGTTCGTCCAGATCTTTTTCTCCGTATGTCTTCCATACACTCTCTTTTTGCATGATTCACACCTCCAACGTATTACAAATTTTATAACTATTTTATATTTTATTGGCAGTTTATTTATAAATCAAATTGCGCCCTGTGTCTTGACAGGAAACTTTCAGCGTATTATTATCATAATAAATGAATTTTAGTCATATTTTTGAGGGGATTAAGATTAAATTTATCATTTTGCGTATTTTTAATGAAAAAATGGATTTATAAGAAATGAGGCTGAAAGCATGACAATGAATGAAATGGTCGGAAATAACCTTCGAAAATACCGGCAGGCTTACGGATATACCCTGGAGGAACTGGCTGAAAGGGTACATAAGAGCCGTTCCACTCTATCCAAGTATGAGAAGGGGCTGATTTCCATCGATGTGGATACCATTGCAGAGTTTTCTGCTATTTTCCATATCCCCGCCGCCCAGTTTCTCTCTGTTCCCTGTACCTCAGAGGCAGGGCCTGAAAAAAAAGAATTTCTAAACCGGCAGTATCTATACGCTTTCGATGGAAAACGAAAAAGGATCATGAAAAGCATCCTCGAAGAATTCCATTCCTCCGATGCTGAAATGAACTCTGTCCAGCTTTTCTACGACCTGGAAGACCTTGATTCCCCGGGCCGCTGTAAAGTAATCTATTCCGGTATCAGTAAAAAGTTTGATCTCTGCCGCAATTATAATCTGCAGAATCTCTCACACCCGATGGAACAGATCTGGATGTGCGCCATGAACGGCCTCTCTCAAAGTAACAGCCAGATCGGAATCCTGGCGGGTCTGTCTTCGTTCTCCATGTATCCCTGTGCCAGAAAGGTATTGATTTCTTCCACCATACAAAAAGAAAGTGATCTGATGACCGAACTCGTTTTTTCTAAGGAAGATGTGCGGCTGTTAAAGAAATATAATGTATTTACTGTCAGTGAATTCGTATTGTAGCTGTAATTGCGAAAATGGAGAGCAAAGGGGTCTGACCCCTTTGCTCTCCATTTTCAGAATATTCTCAAAATTCTCAACTCCGCTTTAATCTTCTCCGCTGAAGCTTTTTCCAGATCTTCCTTGCCTTCCTGCAGGTTTCTTTGGATACCCCCACTTCTTCTACCAGGATCTGTTCATCTACCAGATCTAAGGCCCTCTCGATATCATCATCCTGACGGATGATTTGATCCACTTGGCTTAAGGTCTCACGGACTTTCCCGATGGGCAGGCTGTCCAGATCCGGAACCATGATCTCGCCCACTTCCCCGGGCAGGATCTCCAGCACACCGCCGCCATAACTTCTCCCGCAGATTTCCGTAAACGCAAACGAAATACTGTTGTAGTAAGACAGGGCGATCCGCTCTGGTTCGAATCCTTCTTTGAACTTAATCCTATGCATAGTGTCTGTTGACACTGCATCACAGCAGTTTAATACGAATTTCGGATACAGGTTATTGCGCCTTAAGAAAAATGCATCCGGCACCCAAATGGATGGAATTCTGTACCATCTTTCCCGTATGGAGCATTTATACCCCTTATGCTCTCCAGCCTTCTCACCCTGCCTGATATATTTCTTATACTTTTTCGGATAGTCCTTATAAGGTATATCAGGAAAATCGATCAGATACGCTGCTTTTCCTGCCTCCACATTTTTCTTCCAATCCTGTTCCTTAAAATAAACACTATGTGCATGGGAGCTGCGCCCGATCAGAGGCCTTACAGTCTCATCCAATCCAAATTGATCTACCGTCTTCTGGTCCACAGAAAAATACTTATTATTTCCGGTCGTAATCCCCACATTGATAACTGCGATATCTGACAGCTTTCTGAACTTTTCATGGCTTCTGATATCCCGGATCAGTTCATTTTCCTTTTTATCCGTAAAATACTTAGTCCATTTTTCATGAACATGCTGCATCTTCTGAAATTCATTTACATCGAGGTCAAAGCCTTCCAGGTCGCTTAGATTACTTAATTCGATAATCCGAATCCCCTTTTCGGCACCGCCCTTCTCTCCAATAAAAACCACGATTTCCTGTTCAATATCCGGAAATACAAGTTCCTCAAATGTGATCAGAGTGATCTTTGACAGAGAATCCGCAAGAAAAAGACGCAGATCCTGTGCGTATGCTACCTGCATGATCTCGGCCGGTATGACAAACACAATCCGTCCATGAGCGCTTAGCATCTGTACGCAGGCAACCAGGAAGCCAACCCAGGTATTTACAAGCTTATTGGACTTCATCCCATGGGAAGTCAGGATCGCCGACATACTGTCTCTTTGATCCTCTGTAAGATACTGGTACCTGATATAAGGAGGATTGCCCAGGATCAGATCATACCGGTTGTTCATGTTTTTCTTGTAAAACTCAAAAAAGTCCTGATTTAAAACGGTAATTTTTTCTTCATCCCCGGCTTTATCAGATACCTTGCCGGCTTCTGCCTCGTCTATTTCAACTGCAGTCACAGTCTCGATCTGTTTGATAGCCCCTGTCCGGATCAGCCCGTCAACAAATACACCATCACCGCAGCTGGGCTCGAGGACTGATCGGATCACCGGATCATTCCTGAACAAGCCTATCATCATTTCCGCTAACGGCAGTGGAGTATAATATGCACCTCTTAACTTCTGTTCGGAGCTATTTTCTTTTAATATCATAATATCCCACCTAAAATTTCTGCTGATATATCCGGGTTATATAATCTTCGATTTCTATTATCAGCTTTTTCTTTTCCTTTTCTAACACACTGCATACTGCTTTATTCCCGCTCTTTTCTATCTGTTCATTTATCTCATAAATCTTCCTGCTGCTTATAACGACCTTCTCATACAGCTTTCTCTGTTCTTCCTGGCTGAAATCCAGCTTAACAAAAGGAACCATCGGCAGCGTATAAGTTCCGCGTGCGATAAACTCTCCCTCAAAATCACTTCCTATGATCTGCAGATACAGATCGGTCAGGGGATGATTCAGCCATGCCTGAATATACTCCAGTTCATATGGGCTTTCATCCTTTCTGGAGATGGCAGCATAGCCTGCCGTGCCTCCGGTCGCGATCAGCATATTATCATGATCCATCAAGTACAGCGGATTATCCTTCTTCCTGTTCACGCCGACAATCAGCTTCACCCTTTCATTCAGGCTGGTGATCGCCTGCCTCCTGCCATAACAATACCACTGGTCCGCTCCCATCCGGGGCTGAACATCGCGGCGTCCCCCCAGGTATTTAGGCAGGAGTGCCTCTTTATTTTCCAGAAGATACGCCCACACCTTTGGATAAGCAGTCTCCATCTCCTGAATCCCGATCAGATTCCCCTGGCAGTCATACGGAAAAATATTATAGGTCCTGCTTAGCATTCTCACATTACTATAAGTGGACAGCGCCTCTTTCTCCAAACGGTTCGGTTTAAAATAAGGGCGCAGCACTGCCTTCTCCGCCGTATACTCTTTCCCATTTTTGATGAAAGAGACGGTCTGATCGTTTTCTTTTGTGATTTCTTTTCCATCGATACGGTATATTTTTTCCGCGCTCGTCTGAATACCATTGAAAATGTCAATATACTCAGTGATACTTTCCGTTTTTCCTCTTATCCCTTCCAGGATATCATAATATTCCTGATTGCCTGTGATAAACCAGGGTTCCGCCACACAAGCTTCCCCCGCCGGCTTCCAGGGCTGTGAATTCAGCTGCTGCTTTGGGATCAATGCCACATCTGTACGCCCTCTGGTCCACAGAGACACCAGATCTTTCACTTCATGGCAGCTCAACTTCTCACTCTTCTCTCCGGCTATCGTCACAATGGAGCTGTAGATCGTTTTTTCTGCAAAAAGCTGTTTTGACCCGAAATCATCGATTTCCAGTATCTGGTCTGCCAGAAGTTCCCTCAACTTTTCGCCGGATTCCACTCTGATCCATTTATTGGGAACGATATAACAAATATAACCGCTCTCCTTTATCAGCTCCAAAGCCTTTTCCATAAATAAAAAGTACTTGTCATACTGCCTGTATGCACTCTTATACTGACTGTATATCTTCCGTTCCTTTTGTGTATGCAGTTTCTTGATGTCCTCTGTCTTCACATAGGGAGGATTGCCTAAAATGACGTCAAACTTTTCTCCGCTGTTAATCTCATCCCAGTCAAAGGGAACTATCTGCACCAGCTCCTGAACACTTGGATCTAACTCTGTCAGAGCTCTCCTGTCAACCAGAGCATTCCCATGCTGGATGTTCGCATCCAGATTCGGAAGGATCGGATCTACCACCTTGACAGACGGTTCATTTTCATCCTCCAAAAGCTTCAATACGAGAGAAAATCTGGCGACCTCCACCGCATGAATATCGATATCCACTCCGTAAATGCAGCTGGATAGAAGCTTCCTTTTCTCTTCAATAGGAAGCTTCTTACGCCCATTGCCCAGCTCCAGCAGATATTGCGGCTCATTTACAGCATACCACTGGACGCAGTAATCCACCAGATATTGATATGCCTCTTCCAGGAATATCCCGGAGCCGCATGAAATATCCACGATCCTCAATTTTATGATCTCCTCCGGTGACTTCCCCAAGCATACCTTATCCAGTGTATTTTTCACCATATATTTTACGACTTCCTGCGGAGTACTCACAACAGATTTATAAATATATTCAAATTTTTGTGCCAGGCGGATCTCACCATCCACAGCTACAATACGCTCTGTCAGAAAGCTTTCATATATTTTTCCCAGAATCCCGGGCTCTATGATATGAAATAAATACGGTGTCTTTGGATAGTATAAAGACATTACCATGTCAAAGATCATATCGTTTTCCAGATCAAACAGCGGATTTTCCTCTCTGAAAAGACCAGAATTATACCGCCTGTCCGCCTCTTTAAACATCTGGTTCAAGACCTTTTTCAATTCCTCTTTGTCCCGGGCAGCATCTCTTAAGCTTCTATATAAAGGTAAATTTCTGTCCTCACAGATACGCAGAAAAATGATCTGGTTGATAAATGCCTGTACCTCGTCATTAAGCCGGTCCAGATCCTGATAGCGTTCATCGGCCCTATACAAATATCTTCCCAGCTCCAGACGCCAGTCGTTGATCTGCTTTAAAAAAGTCCCGTCAATCTCCGTCTGGTATTTCCGGGCATCTGGAAACTGCTTTTCCACAAACTCATCATACTTCCCGCTGTATACACTTTCCCGGGAGATCAGCTCATAGATCTCCTCAAAGTGTTCCACATATTCCTCATAATGGTACTTACGAAAAAGAGAGGCTGATGCACCCTCCCCGGCTTCCGGCTTATTCGTCGTATCATAAATGAGCAGATATTCGAAATTGGTAAGCACTGCCAGCTTATGTTTGGCATTCCAGCCATAACGCCTTGTCTGCATAGCCGGCTCTGCATCCGTGGTGATATCCACCCCAGGCTTTTTTGCTTCTACAAACAGCCTGGATACCCCGTTCAGCGTCAATGTATAGTCCGGGCGCTGTGTATTGCTTAAATACCGCTCCGAAACCACCTCCTGATACTGCGGCAGTGTCCCCTTTACATTCTGGACGTCCCAACCCAGACACTCTAATAGAGGACTGATATACTCATCCCGACAGTTCTGTTCATTATAGCCATTTTTCGAATCATGATAGTAAGCTATACTTTTCCTATATTTTAAAACCAGCTTCTCTAATCTGTCTTTCCCCATATATATATCTAACTCCTGTATTCTTATGTACTTTCCTGTCCGTGCCACAGTATTGCCGATGATCGGCCTGCAATGTTTTTAGTATAACAAATCCAGCTTGACTTTTCTATAAAAATAACTCTGTAGCTGTAGAAAATTGAAAATGGAGTGCAAAGGGGTCTGACCCTTTTGCGCTCCATTTTCAGAATATTCTTAAATTATAGACTTACACCTGGTTCTATTCCTGAACGTATTTGGCTCTCAGTTCATTAACCTTATCGGAATACGCAGCATTCTGCTTCTGCTGAAGAAGATTCATCTTAATGCTCTCTTTCACCTCTTCAAATGGCATATTAGAAGACTCTTTTTTATCTTCTACTTTGATCAGATGGTAACCGAACTGTGTTTTTACCGGTCCTATTACGTGACCAATCTCTGCTGCAAATGCAGCATCCTCGAATTCCTTCACCATCTGCCCTTGTCCGAATTCTCCCAAATCTCCGCCTTTCGCGCCAGACGGACAGGTAGAAAATTCCTTCGCAGCGTCTTCAAAAGTCTTCTCACCATTTGTGATGGACTCCAGGATGGAGCAGCTTGTCTCCTCTGTCTCAGTAAGAATATGCTTTGCACTTACTGTGGCCCCTCTTGTGAACTGCTTCGGATTTGCATGATAATAATCCTCTGCTTCCTCATCCGTAACCTTAATATCTTTCATCACCTCTGCCATTGCCATCTGGGCAAGGATATCTCTCTTGGCATTGACCAGGATCTTCTCGTACTCCTCAGTCTTATCAAGCTCCAGATTCTCTCCCATCTTCGCAAATAAATGCAGGGCGATCAGCTGCTCCAGGCACTGCTTTCTGAACTGTGGATTGGAAATATATGCCTGACGGTCTCTCGGAACAGTATGCAAAAATGCATCAAATTCCTCCTGTGTGATCTCTTCCCCTGCGACAACTGCTAAAACTTCCTGACTCATATGTGTGTTCTCCTTTTTATGTAGTATATCTATTATAGGTTGATTATCTTAAAGTTGCAAGTAAAAAGAGGACCTTTAGGCCCCCTTTTTATTGGATTTTACTGTTATTTTTACAGCTCTTCTATAGAATCTTCCCACTTAGAATTCACTGATTTGTGGGTTTTACTCCGTTACATCCGCATTGATAAAACGGTATACACCTGTTGAAAGGATTTCAAATCCACTGACACGGTCCTGATTGATCAGGCATGTATAAACATCATATGAAATCGGCATATAAGCATAGCTTTCCATTAAAAGCTTCTCCGCTTCATAGAACTTGTCGAAACGTTCTTTTCCACTGGAGACCTTAGCTTCTGTGACCAGCTTATCATACTCCGGATCTTTCCATCCGGCATAATTCATAGAGTTATCGCTTGTGTACAGCTCCAGATGGGTAAGTGGATCATTATAGTCTCCGTACCATCCGCCACGGCACACGTCAAAATCATGCGCAACTCTTGTTTGATGGAATACAGAGGATTCCATATTCACTAATGTTACATCAATATTCAAGTTTTCTTTCCACTGCTGCTGTATTGCCTCTGCCACAGCCTTATTTTTCTCATTCGTGTTATAAAGTAATTCCGTCTTCGGAAAGCCTTCTCCGTTCGGATATCCTGCATCTGCAAGCAGCTTCTTTGCTTCCTCAACCTTACTGTTGTCCTTTGGAATACCATAATCGCCGCTCACTTCATTGAAAACGTTACCGTCATTATCAAGGACCACGCTTGGGATCAAAGAGTGTGCCGGCTCTTCACCGCCTTTAAGCACATCTGTTACTATCGCTGTGCGGTCAATTGCATAGGATAATGCTTTGCGTACATTTACATTATCAAACGGAGCTTTTGTCACATTAAATGCATAGAAATTTGTACTGTTCAGTGGGCTTACCATAAAATTCGGGTCTTCACTAAGCAGACGTGGTTTTTCTGCCGGAGGAACTTCTGTGATCGCATCGATGTCACCAGACTCGTATGCCGTCAGCGCTGTTGTCTGGTCTACGATCATCAGAGCAACAATCTTGTCCACCTTCACATTATCTATATCGTGATAGTTTTCATTTTTCTCCATGACCAGACGGTCACCCGCTTTGTATTCTGTCATTTTAAATGCACCGTTAGTAACTACTTTTTCCGGATCTAATGCCCATGCACCATTCAGATAATCAATCTTATCTTCACGCAGCGGGAAAAATGTCGTATTTGCAAGCAGGGATAAAAATACCGGATTATTGGAATTCAATGTCACTTCCAGTGTCTTGTCGTCCACAGCCTTAAAAGATTCTACACCACCTGATTCAAAAATCCAGGAGTATGTAGATGCAACCTCCGGATCGAGTGCGCGTTTCCACGCAAATTCAAAATCCTGTGCACGTACCGGCTCGCCATCTGACCATTTGTTATCTCTTAAATGGAATGTATATTCCTTTCCATCGTCACTGACATCATAACTTTCTGCCGCTGCACATTCAAACTTACCATCCCTTTCGATCATCAGGCCTTCATACAGATGATTCAGGACCAACGTTCCATCGTTTCCGCTATTCAGCCCTGGATCCAGTGTTGTAGGCTCCTGTCCGATATTGAATGTAATCACCTTTTCACTGGCTGTTTTCTCTTTTCCTCCTTTTTTCTCCTCTGCATCCTTCTTACCGCTGCCGGATGAACATCCGATCAGAGTTCCTGCCGCTAGCGTAACTGATAATAAAACTGCTATCGCCTTTTTCATATTTTCCCTCCTAATTTACGTTTGTAAAAACAATCCCTGTGCATTTTAATAAGATATTTCTATCATTTCGTGTCCGTTTATTTCCGGTATAGTAAAGAATATTTTTCCTGCCTCCTTATCAGAAATATACTCGATTTTCTTTCCTTCCGGTACGAGCGTCACTGCTTTTACCGGCTCGTTCAGACACAAGATTACATTTATATCAGAAAGAGGGATCACATCCTCCACGATCTCCATTTTTCTGCCTTTCTTTACAGGAATATAATGCAGGGCGTGTAAGATATACCTTCTCTTATCCGGCTGACAATTCAGCTTTAGTTCCAATGATGACGGGCCATCGTGACTGGTCAGATGACTACCGAGAATTTCCCGGATCACATTTTCCAAAAGCTTTTTGATCCACTCTGTCGCATAATCCTCTTGAATAGAGAACACTGGATGAGCAAATTGATACACCTTCCCCTTTTTCACTAACGCCGCTGAGCCATATTCATAACTACAGGGAGTATGCCTGTGACTACAGAAATGATTCCATGTCCTGTTGAAATACGGGATCATTGTCATAAGCAGGACTTCTGCCCCTTCCCGCGGTTCAAGCTTAACACCCTGTTTGTACATAACGAATTCCATGTTCGGAATACCTGCTGCCAAATCACCCTCCATTACAATGAAGTCTGGTGAATAGGGCGCCTCGCCCTTTATCCTGGCAGGTAAAAATGCAGCACTGCCTTTCTCTTCTGCCAAAATTCCAGAATGATAAGAGCTAATGAGGGCGCCTCCATGCTCCACATAAGCCTTAAGTTTTTCTGCAATCTCCTCTTTCATGGGTTCAATACTGTCGGGCAGGATAATCAGACGGTATTTTCCAAAGTCCTCCTGTGAATCGATTACATCTGCCTGTATACTAATCTCGTTTAAAAGCTTCACAGCCCCTGAAAGCTCCTCTAAGACAAAGGTGGAGGAAGCCCCTTTAAATTCCATAGGTGCCAAAACTGCCGCCTCTGTTACCGGCACAGCCCCCTTGCACCATGCTTCCTTTTGTTCAACCTCCTCATACACCTTCCCGATCAGTTCATATGTATAGGGATTGATCTTCCCATTCGGATGAAGTTGGTCACCGATGGAACAGCCTCCGCCATAAGCCAATGCCCGGAAACATTCATACTGCAGGGATGCCAAATACCTAAGTGAAGAGAAATCCCCCCAGTCCAGATGGAACCTTCCAGTCTGCCCGGTAAGGGGCAGTCCCAAAGTCCTCGCATACAATGCTGTCGGAGGGAAATGCCCGTATCCCCAGGCGCCTCCCGGCAATGATTCAATCTCAAAATGAGTAAAGGTATCCTTGTTCTTCCGGTGCTGTGTTCCCAGAAATCCTACATTATAAAATACCGGGCAGCCTGGCTGGATCTCATGGATAAAGGCAGTCATATCTGCCTGAAAATGATCGAATACTAATTGTGCAAACTCATATCTGACCTTCTTATCCTCAGGATTCATCCCCAGCTTTCTCATGCTGTCCACACAACGATTGCAGCAGCAGGGCATGATATTCAGGATATCCAGAAAAAGGCCATCCAGTTTTCCCAGACAATCAAAAATGTCACGAATGTGTTCCTTTAAGAAATCTACATACGGGGAATTCAGACATATATTCCGGTAAAAACCTGGCTCAAACGGCGTCTGCCTAAACGGCGCTCCATTCTCATCTATACACAGCCAATCATAGTGTTCATGCGCAATCTTATCATCCCACTGTATAGTAGTATAAACAGGTACTTTGATTCCCCGTTTATGGCATGCTTCAATCTGTTCCTTTAAAAGATTTTTATTCACCAGATTCGGATGAATCCGTTCCGGCATAGCTTTAGAATCATAATACAGCCATCCATGATGGCATCTGGCAAAGCAGGTGATCGAATCCACATGCGCCTTTTCCAATGTTTCTGCAAACTCGCCAGGTTCAAACTCAGATCCAATCCCTGGAATCTGTCCATTTGTATGAAAATCAAGATGAACCTGTCGGTATCTAAGCGATTCTTGCATATCAGTCTCCTTCAAGTGTTAATTCTATTTTCTTATTTTCTCAGTCCTGTCACAGCAGATGTTTAAAATCTACCTGACGTCCTCTTAGTTGATGTTAAATATTCAGCCCTTCCAGCTCTTTTAACACAAACCTTCCATCTTCCCTAATCAGCACATCGTCAAAGTAAATTTTTCCGCCGCCGTACTCCGGTGTCTGTGCCAGTACCATATCCCAATGTATATTAGAAATATTTCCGTTACTCGCACCATCACAAAAATTCCCCGGTGTAAGGTGGATGCTCCCCCACATCTTTTCATCGATGCTCCCATCGTTGGTACATTTCCTGATATTCGGATTGATTCCAAAAGAGAATTCCCCTGTATAACGCGCTCCTTCATCTGTATCCAGGATCCAGTTCAGTTTATCTGTATGATTCGATGCAGCCTCCACGATTTTTCCATTCTTAAAAACCAACTTAATATTCTCAAAACAGATGTCCTGGAATACGGATGGAAGATTAAATGTAATCACTCCATTTACAGAATCTTTCACAGGTGCCGTAAATACTTCCCCATCCGGGATGTTCAATTCTCCGCAGCAAGGCACGGCCGGAATGTCCTTGATTGAAAATTTCAGATCTGTTCCTGGTCCCACTATATGTACTCTGTCTGTACGTTCCATCAGTTCCTTCAAAGGCATTGCTTTTTTCTTCATATCTGCATAATCCAAATTGCAGACACTATAGTAAAAGTCCTCATAAGCCTCCATACTCATATTTGCAAGCTGTGCGATCGCGCGGTTGGGATAACGCAAAAGCACCCATTTTTTATCCATACGGTATTTCCGAAGCATTGCCCTGGCATCAGAATAGCACTCCATACCTGCTTCCGGTACATCCGACAATTCGGCCGCATTAAGCATTCCGCGAATTCCGATCGCTGCATCCATCTCTTTTAACATATCCGCATAACCACAGTACTGCAGCAGCATCTGTTTCTTCGTACACTGCTTTAAGAGCTTCCTGTTCACAGAAGCGATCTCATACTGAACAAAAGGAAGCCCTCCTGCCTCATAGATCTCATCTATCAACAACTCGATCAATGGTGCCGTGTCCGCCTCATTTGCCTCTATCAATACTTTTTCACCTGGCTGTACATTGACGCTGTACCGCACGAGTCGTCTCGCCAGTTCCTTCATTCTCTGATCCATGACTTTCTCCTCTTTCTTCTATTTGTCATAAAGATGGCAGGCACAGTAATGCTCCGTTCCCATCTCCTTAAGCTGTGGCTCCTCTTCCCTGCAGCAATCCATCACATATCGACATCTTGATGCAAATCTACACCCCTTCGGAGGATTGATTGGACTCGGAACCTCTCCCTCCAGCATGATCCGTTTCTTATACTTATCCTTATATGGGCTTGGAATTGCAGACAATAGCGCCTGCGTATATGGATGCATCGGATTCTCATACAGCTCATCACTTGATGCAATCTCCACCAGCTGTCCCAGATACATGACACCGATTCTATCCGAAATATGTCGTACCATAGAAAGATCATGGGCAATAAATAAATATGTAATTCCATATTGCTCCTGGATATCCTCCAGCATATTTACCACCTGGGCCTGTATAGAAACGTCCAGGGCCGAAATCGGTTCATCACATATTATAAATTCCGGATTTACCGCCAACGCTCTGGCTATTCCGACACGCTGTCTTTGTCCGCCAGAAAACTCATGCGGATAACGATTCGAATGCTCCTGCTTTAGCCCTACATTTTCAAGCAGCTCCGCGATTCTTGCCTGTCGTGCCTTGCCGGAAGCAAGCTTATGAATATCCAGCGATTCACCGATAATATCACTTACTGTCATTCTCGCATTCAGTGAAGAATACGGATCCTGGAAAATCATCTGCATCCTCTTACGGTATGGTAAAAGCTGTTTTTCCTTCATGCGGCTGATATCCGTCCCGTCATACAGGATCTCACCTTCTGTCACATCATACAACCGGATCAGTGTTCTTCCGGTCGTAGATTTTCCGCAGCCAGACTCCCCTACCAAACCGAATGTCTCTCCTTTATAAATAGAAAAATTCACATTATCTACTGCTTTTACAAACTGTGTTTTCTGTTTTCCGAATCCCTTTTTGATTGGAAAATATTTTTTCAGGCCTTTCACTTTGAGTAGTTCATGCTTTTCCATCATTCGTTCCCTCCCTTTTCAAGCAATGCTTTTACCTCAGGGTTACAAAGATGGCAGGCACATCTGTGCTTTTCTCCGATCTTCCACTCTACACTGGCTGCCTGCATACACAGATTCATTGCATAAGGACAGCGGAACGCAAATGGACAACCGTCAAACGGTGTAATCAAATCCGGCGGTGAGCCTTCAATCGGCTTTAAGCGTTCTCTGCTTCCTTTCTTCACATTAGGAATGGAGCGCAAAAGTCCTTTCGTGTATGGATGTCCCGGTGCATCGAAAATATCTCTGCAGATCGCCTCTTCCATCAGCCTTCCACCGTACATTACTTGCACATAATCACACATTTCGGATACAACCCCAAGATCATGAGTCACCAGGATGATGGTGGTATCTGTCTCCTTCCTGATGTCCTTTAACAAGTCCATCATCTGTGCCTGTATAGTAACATCCAGTGCAGTGGTCGGTTCATCTGCCAAAAGCAGCTTTGGTGAGCACGCAAGTGCAAGCGCGATCATGGCTCTCTGACGCATTCCGCCTGAAAATTCATGGGGATAGCAGTTGATACGTGACTTAGCAGAAGGAATCCTGACCAGCTCCAATAATTCTAAAACCCTCTGATTTGCATCTTTTCTGGAAATATGCTTATGTGTCATAATCGTCTCTGCAATCTGGTTACCGACTGTAAACACCGGATTGAGTGAAGACATCGGATCCTGAAAGATCATAGATATCTTATGGCCCCTTACATGCTGCATCTCCCGATTAGATTTCTTTGTTAAGTCCTCTCCATCAAAGAATATCTCTCCGTTTTTGATCTTACCGGGATGCTGTAAAAGTCCCATAATTCCCAGAAGAACTGTACTTTTTCCGCTTCCAGATTCGCCTACGATTCCAAGGATCTCTCCCTTTTTAACAGAAAAGCTCACATCCCTGACTGCTCTGACTTCTCCTACATGTGTATAAAATGAAATCTCAAGATTCCTGATTTCCAATAATGAATCATTCATAGTCGTTTCCCCCCCGCTACTTTCTCAGTTTCGGATCCAATGCATCTCTTAATCCATCGCCCAGGAAGTTAAATCCCAAAACTGTCAAACAGATACATAGTGAAGGCAGCAGAAGCTGATAAGGATAGCTTCTCAAACCTCCGAGGGCATCACTTGCCAGCGTTCCCCAGGATGCTGCCGGTGCACTGATTCCTAGTCCGATAAATGAAAGGAAGGATTCTGTAAAAATCGCACTTGGGATATTCATTGTTAAGGTTACGATGATCGTACTCATTGCATTCGGGATTAGATGCCGTGTCATGATCCTTTTTGCTGAGGCGCCGAGTGTTCTTGCTGCCAAAACAAATTCCTGCTGCTTGATATTAAGAACCTGTCCGCGGACTTGACGGGCCATATCCACCCAGTAGACCGATGCCAGCGCGATGATGATTGTCTTGATTCCCGGTCCTAATACCACCATCAGCAATACCACATATAATGTCAAAGGTACGGTACTGATAATATCTACGATACGCATCATGATATTATCTACTCTTCCTCCAAAGTAGCCTGCTGTCCCGCCGTAAATAACCCCAATACAAAATTGTGCCAGTGTTGCAATCAAGGCAACCAAAAGTGAAATCCTTGCACCGTATACTAATCTTGCCAGCATATCTCTTCCCAGATAGTCGGTCCCTAGATGATATGTCCGATTCCACATCTTTTCCATTGGCGGTGTTTTTCCATCTATTTCGATAGAATAACTAGCAATGGAATTTGCCAGCTTCATATTGCCTTCCTTTCTGGCCTTTGCTACTTTTGCAGCACCAGAATAGTTCACAACAACTTTTTTTCCATTTACTTCGAATTCCTTTACCCTCATCATCTGATTTTCATTTGAAGGTTCAAGTCTTTCCAATACACTTCCTTCATTATTTAATGTATACAGACTGTACTCTGAGTTTACATACAATAAAGTTTCATCGTCTAAACGGTAGCTTTCTAATCTTGGCGGCAGATTTGTCATAGTCAGATCCTGGCTGAAATAGTTCTGAGTTGTAAACATATTTCCACATATAGCAAAAAATACCATACAGATGATGATAACGGCCCCTACGATCGCCAGCTTGTTTTTTAGAAATCTTCTTCTAACATCCTGCCAGTATGTCAGACTACGACGCGTAATATCCTGTGATTCTTTTTCGTCGAAACTCACCCGTTCTATATCTTTTATTGTAATCTTCTTGGCTGTATTCTCCATCCCGTCCTCCATTAATCCTGAAACTTAATACGCGGATCTAAGAATGCATAGGCAATATCTACTGCCAAAATCATAATCGCTGCCATGGCTGCATATAACATGGTTGTTCCCATGATTACAGTATAATCACGATTATTGATTGCCTCAACAAAGAACTTGCCCATTCCTGGGATCGCATAAATCTTCTCTGTTACGAAGGATCCGACCATAATTCCGGCTGTCATCGGCCCTATGTAAGTGACGACTGGAATCATCGCATTCTTTAGAGCATGCTTGAAAATAACCTTACGCTCCGGCAGACCCTTCGCCCTCGCAGTACGGATATAATCCTGTCCACATACATTCAACATACTAGAACGAGTAAGACGCAGCACATATGCAAGTGAAAAACCAGCAAGAGAAATGGATGGACCGATATAACATTTCCATGAATCCAATCCATGTGTAGGTATCCAGCCCAGCTTTGAACCGAATACATACAGGATTACTGTCCCAAGTACGAAGGTTGGTATCGCAATGCCCAGGGTAGCAAACACAGTCGTGACATAATCCGGCAGCTTATTCTGCTTTAATGCTGCTATGATTCCGAAGGGAATCCCAAGCAGAATAACAATTGCAAGAGCTACTAATCCCAGCTTTGCAGAAACCGGAAAGCTCTGTGCCATCATATCTGACACCATTACACCATCCTTCTTGAAACTTGGTCCAAAATCAAAGGTTGCAGCTCCTTTTACATAATCCACGTATTGCTTCCAGAGCGGATCATCCAAGTGGTACTTCTTCTCCAAGGATGCCAACACTTTTGGCGGAAGTTTCTTCTCCGTAGTGAAGGGACCACCCGGAACTGCTTTCATCATAATAAATGTAATCGTACAAACTAAAAACAGAGTAATAACAATTGAAACGCAGCGTTTCAATATATACTTTACCATTTCCTCACTCCTTTTCTATCATCCATTCATCCTCTGTCTCTTGGTATCACTATTTTATCCTCTAATCTTCTCCCCTCCTTATTCATTTTTGGTTATTTTGCATAATGGTAGTACTGGTACTACCAGTTTTTCTTGTGCTCATCATACTGCAAACTCATATTTTTGTCAACATTTTTTGTTTCTTTTGTATAGTATAGTTCAAGTAGTTATTGCAAATATATTTTGTTTCATTTATACTTAATAGCGGAGGTGGTAAATTTTTATGTTAACCCCAATTAAAAAAACCAGAAAAGAAGTCCTATATGTTCAAGTTGCTGATGCAATTATCGAATACATTAAGGGTCAAAAATTAACAGTCGGAGATAAACTGCCCAGCGAACGCATCTTAAGCGAATCATTACAGATCAGCCGGAATTCTGTGAGAGAGGCTCTACGCTACCTGGAGACCCAAGGTATCATCCGTGTACATACCGGCATTGGTTCCTTTATTGCGAGTGATTGTTCCGAACGCTCCGTCTCACTAAATTTTATACAGCTGAACTACCAGGAAACTCTTGAGATCAAGACATCCCTTGAAATTTTACTCGCCAGCAAATTAATCAACTCTATTACAGATGAACAGCTGGACCTTCTTGACTCACTAATCGTTGAGATGGAAGAAGAAAGTAGGAGCGGAAAGCTTTTTCATGAAACAGACCTGCGATTCCACAAGTGTCTGTATGAGCTTTCTCCTAACTCTACTTTAAAGGATATGATTTCAGATATGGTTGCCACACTAGATTACTACTGGACACAATCCGTAGGCTTCCCGGATGATCCCCGGAGTATGGAATACCACCGTAATATTGTGACCGGACTCCATAATAAGGATCTGGCTTTTATAGAAAAAAGCTACAAAGATATGCTGGAATACGATATCCGGCTTTTTATGGACCTGACTCAAAAAAAGTAAATGCACTGAGTAACCGTAATGAAATACATGTATAAAAAGGAAGGATATTTGAATGAACCAACAGCTAAATGATTGGATCGATCTGCACAGGAATGATATTACCGAGGCCCTCAGAGACTTGATCAGATATCCAAGCGTCAAGAGCGCATCGTTTTCTGATGATATGCCTTTTGGGAAAGAGATTGCAGATGCTCTTAGCTATATGATGTCTTTAGCAGATAAATATGGTTTTACCAGAAAAAATCTGGATGGCTATGCCGGATACATTGACTCCGCCCCATATGGCAAAGAACTTGTGGGAATCCTGACTCATCTCGATGTTGTACCTGCTGGGGAAGGCTGGAACTTTGATCCTTTTGGTGCAGCCATAGCGAATGGAAGAGTATATGGACGTGGTGCAATGGACGATAAAGGTCCCACTATTGCCGCATTTTTTGCAATGCTGGCACTTAAAGAATGTAAAATACCTCTGTCCCGCAGACTCCGCCTGATCATGGGATGTGACGAGGAGAGCGGCTTAACCTGCATCGAGCACTATAAGCAGGTGGAAGAAATTCCCACCATGTCATTTTCTCCCGATGCTGATTACCCCTTGGTAAATTCCGAAAAGAATATCTTTCATGCATTTTACGAATGTGATTTTTCTTCTACTATCACGATTCAATGTGGTGAAAGAGTTAATATTGTCCCGCTGCTTGCTAACGCATCTGTTCCATTTAATCTGGACGAAGTTTACCGTCTAGTCGATAGACAGATGAAAAAAATTGGATTTGAGTACAAGCTTTTCACCATCGAGGAAGGTACCAAGATTGAGGTTTACGGAAAGGCAAGTCACTCTTCCCATCCTGAAAATGGTAAAAATGCGCTACAGGCTTTATTTTATTTGCTGACTCTGCTCCCTTTGAAAGGAAAAGACCGGGATATCATACATCTTTTATATGATATGTTTAAACTGGAGTATAATGGAGAGTCACTTGGACTGAGCAGAGAGGATGAATCAGGTAATCTGACTCTGAATGTAGGTGTTATGCACTGGACCCATAATGGCTTCGAAATGCAGATCGATATACGGGCACCGCTTTCTGTCTCCCGTGAAGAGATTGAAAATACGATCAATGAGCGGATTGCCGGAAGTGGAATTATCTGCGGGAACAGAACTAAATTTGTAGACGGTTTATATGTGCCGGAAGAGAGTGAGCTCGTCACCAAACTCCTCAATGCATACCGCAGTTTTACCGGCGACTATCGTCCACCAATCAAAATCGGAGGCGGCACATACGCACGTAAGCTTCCAAATGCGGTTGCATTCGGGATCGAATTTCCCGAAACCAAAAGTGTCATGCATATGCCCGATGAGTATATCGACATTGATGACTTGATTTTGAATACAAAGATACTAGCACACGCTATGGTGGCATTGGCTTCTGAGTAGAGCATAGGGGTCAGACCCTTGAGCATAGGGGTCTGACCCTTTTGCTCTCCATTTACAGAATATTCTGAATTCGGAGTGCAAAAGGGTCTGACCCCTATGCAAACAACAAAAA